>DATGXU010000593.1:0-4601 GCA_035298685.1 Magnetospirillum sp.
GGGGGTCGCCGTACTGGGCCGCCTCGGTGATGAAGCAGTCATGCTGGGTCAAAAACCCGGAAACGGCGGCCACGATGCCAACCGTGTCGGGGCAGGTGATGGTAAGCACGAAAGTGTTTTTGTCGGCCATGCCTTAGGTCCCTCCTGGACCATGCTTGATAGCCCAGCCCGGTGCCGACGCCAAGGCGGCAAACGCCTTCTTGCCTTTTTTCCGATAATCGCCCATGGTCCGCGGGTCGCGGACGCCCGCGCGCCTGCGACGAAGACGAGGTTAGCTCCTCCCGGTCGCGCATTTGCCGCCGTCCGCCCCGAAGTCCTAAAGTGGGTTCGTCGGTCGCCCAAGGCCGGAGCCCCCTGTGTCCTGTCCGAGGTATTCAGATGATCACCGTTTATTACAAGTCCGGCAACGCGCAGTGGAAGTACGAGCTGGACGAAGCGGAACACGATTACATCATCAAGAACCTGCTTGAGGACAACCCGGACATCGAGGAGATGTTCGACGACTCGCTGGAGATCCTGCGCGACGTCGCCGCGCTGGACGAGGACGAGATGGACGAGGACGACCAGATCGACCAGACCATCGCCGTGTCGTTCCTGTGGCACTATTTCAACCATCTGTCCAAGTCGGAAGAGCGCATCCAGGGCGACATCGCCGTGATCGAGGAAGACGACGGCGTCGGCGTCACCGTCCTCCCCGCCTCGGACGTGGTCGAGGAATAGGCGCCTATTTGACCGTGCGGCGATAGGTTTCGGCCAGCCGCGAATCGGTTTCCGGGTCCACCAGGGCGGAGATGGCGGCCAGCAGGCCCATCTCCTCCTTCTGCACGTGGAAAATCTCGCGCTCCACCAGTTCGGCGCCGCTGTCGCGGAAGTCGCGCCACGCCTGCTGGTCGAACCCTCCCGCCTGCACCGCGCCCGCCGCCAGATCCGCCACCTGCACCGCCAGCGGCAGGATGGCGCGGTGTTCCATGGTCAGCATCATGACGATGCCGGTTTGGCCCTGCTGGGTGAACACCGGGAACAGGTGGTTTTCCTCGAAGCCGAAATGGCTTTCCACCTCGTCGCGCAGGGTCTTGGCAAGCCCTTGCAGGAACTCGCGCAGCTTGGCGTCCAGCGCCGGGGCCGAACGCTGGCGGCCCAGAAATTCCTCGAGCTTCTGCAACGTCTCGATGGTCGCCATGTGGTCCTGGTGCAGCAAGGTGCCGGTTTGGCTTTGAGTCAGCATCGCTAAGGTCCTTCAACGGGATTTGGAGGAATGGGCGCGGGCACGGATGAACACGAGGGTGGCGAACACGGCGAAGGCCAGGGCGCCAGCCAGCCCCGACACCGCCGCCGCCCGGACCAGCAGCGCCGAGCCCGACAGCAGCCCCGCCGCCCCCAAGGCCAGCGCCACCCCATGCAGCACGGCATGGACGGTCAGCGGCGGTTGCGCCACCAGACGCGACATCAGCACCGGCATGCCGCCATGGGCGCCGGAATGCATCGAGACAAGAAACGGGATGATCCGCTGCAGGATGCCGCTGACGAAGGTCAGCAGCCAGCCGAACACCAGCAGCCAGCCCCATAGCGGCGCGGTCAGTTCGGGGGCGTCGCCCAGGGCCACCGCCAAGCCAGCCACCACACTGACCGGCAGCAGCACCCAGGCCAGCCGCACCAGCCGGAAGAACGGCTCCAGCCGTTTGCGCATGCGGGTTTCCATGGCGGCCAGGATGGCGCGCAGATGTACGCCGATGCCGATCAGACCAATGACTCCGCCCAAGGCCGCCACCACGCCGGACCCCGCCACCGCACCGCCGGCCGCCACGACCAGCGCCAGCGCCAACAGGCGCGCGGTCTGGCGCCCCACGGCGTCGGGCACGCCCTGGGACAGCACGAACATGGGCACCAGCACATAGGAAAAGCCCATGGCGAGGCTGCCCATGAAGCCGTAGCCGGCCAGCACCGCATGGGCGGCGGCGAATGGACCGCGCCGGGACAGGAAGCCCGCATCCACATCCGCCACCAGCAGCAGCCCCAGAACCGCCAGCCCGAGCAGGGCGGCCAGCGCCACCCACACATGGCCGGTCACCGCCGGCAGATCCGAGACCTGCAGCAGGTTGCGCGCCACCAACACGGCGAACACGGCCAAGCCGGCGACCACCAGGCAGCCGCCGGCATGCATGGCCCAACTGGTTTGCATGGCCATGCCCAGGCACAGCAGCACCACACCGGGAGTGTAGAGCCACCAGGTCAGCCGGCACGCCCACACCGGCCCCAATTGGCGACGGGTGGCGACGGGCAGCAATTGAAATGCGGCGCCCAGCACGGTCGTCGACAGCACCCCCAGCGTCATCAGGTGCAACGCGGCCAAGCCGGGGCCAAGCCCGCCCTGGAAGCCGGGCAGGGTGTCGGCGCCCACCAGCAGCATGGCCCAGCCCGCCACATGCATCAGGATGGCGGTGGCGAAAAAGCGGAACGGCACCGATGGCGGCAACAACCTGTCCTCGGCACCCATGATCAAGCCGCCGCCCAGCATGGCTCAGCCCTCGCGTTCCAGCCACAGCCGGACATTGGCCGGCTCTTCGGTCATGCGGGCCGTCCGCCAGCCGCGCTCGGCCAGTTCGGGGAACAGATATTGCGGCACGCGATCATGATGCACCACCACCTGCGGGCCGGCCTCGTCGCTGTCCAACAGGCGCAACACGGCCATCATGGGCTGCGGCGGCTTCAGCTTACGCACGTCGATGTGCAGGCCGTCATCCTCGCGCCAGGTCATGGCACCTTCGGGACCCACCTCGACCTCGGCGTCGCCTTGCCAATCCTGGCGGCCGTTGCGGTGAAAAAATACCCGCCAATGGCCGGGGCCCAGATTGCGTCCGTAAGAGGAAAAACCGCGCGCCGCCAGTATTCGGCGCAGGGGCGACGGATTGAACGGCGCGTCCACCACCAGGGCGCCGCCGAACGGAATTTCATCGGCTGCATGCAAAATCGCCAACAAGGGATCGTCGCCCACCGCCAGCATGGGCCGCACGTCCAACGGCGGAACATCCAACATCTGCGCCAGCCATTCCGGCGGCCCGCCGGCCGCGCCCGCTGTCCGGTCGTCCATGGCACTCTCCTTGTCCTGCCGGCAACCCTACACGCGGGGAGGCCACAGCCGTTTGACGTTAGACAAGGAAGCCATCGGAAAATGTGGTTATTCGTCGCCCTCGCGGACCAGCCGGCGCAGGGCGTCGAGATCGGTCAGCACCACCTCGCGGCCATGGCTTTCCACCCCCACGGCCTTGAGCCGCCCCAGCGCGCGTGACAGCGATTCGGGGGCGATGCCGATGCGGCTGGCCAATGCCGCCTTGGTGATGGGCAGGCGCACCTGGGCCGAGCCCTCCTGCTCTTGCGCCAAGGCCAGCAGGAACGACGCCAGCCGCTGGCCGGGCGACTTGCTTTTCAGCTCGGTGATCTCGTGGATCATGCGCATCTGCCAGCGCGACAGACCCGACATCAGGTGAAAGGCCAACTGCCGGTTTTCCGACAGCCGCCGCATGAACGGCGCCGACGGCACATGCACCAGCCGCGACCCTGCCAGCACCTCGCAATTCAGCGGAAACTTGCCCGACGAGAAGATGGCCGCCTCGGCGAAGGTGTTGATGGGGTCGAACACCTCGATGATCGACTGGTCGCCGGTTTCGGTCAGCGCAAACAGGTTGACGCGCCCTTCCAGCACCACGAAGAAGCGATCGGCGGCGTCGCCCTGGCTGAACAGCAGCCCGGTTTCGGCATAGGACACCGATGCCGCCTGTTCCAGCAGCAGCGACAGGTCGGCGCGCGACAGCGCCGCGAACAGCGGCGCGCGGGCGCACAGATCAAGATCCGTTGCGGACAGTCCGGCCATGGCCCCTACCCCATATCCTCTTCGACGCAGAATTCGCGCAGGCGTTCGACGTCGGCGATGACCACGCTGTTGTCGGGCCGCGAGTCCACGCCCAGCTTGGCCAGCTTGCCCAGGGCCCGCGACAGGCTTTCCGGCTTCATGCCCAATTCGTCCGCCACCAGCCGCTTGTCATAGGGAAAGCGCAGCACCGCCCGCCCCTCCTCGACTTCGATCTGCGACAGCAGAAAGCTGCCCAGGCGCTGGGCGGTGGTCTTCAGCTTCAGCTCGGCGATCTGGCGCACCAGCATGCGCAGCCGAAACGACATGGTGGACAGCATGTGGGTGACGATGTCGAAGCGTTGTTCCAGCTTGGCCAGGAACGACGCCGCCGGAACCGCCAGCACGGTGGCGGCGGTCAGCACGCGGGCGCTCATCAGGAAGTGGCCGTCGCCGAACATGGCGGCGTCGCCCAACACCACGCCCTTGCGCGCCACCTCGATCACCGACCGGCGGCCGCCGACTTCCATGGACAGCTCCACATGGCCGTCCATCACCACGTAGAAGGTCTGGACCGGATCGCCCTGTTCATAAAGAACCTGCTCGTGCGACAGCGGCATCAGCCGTGCCCCGGCGACCAGATCGCGGACATCGGCTTCGGCCAAGCCCGAAAACAGCGGCGTGAACTGAAGTTGCAGCAGGACGCTCTTGTCCAGCGACGGCGGGGCGGCTTCGGACATAACTGGTTCCCTGAATA
>DATGXU010000594.1:0-2796 GCA_035298685.1 Magnetospirillum sp.
CCCGCGCTTGACGCGGGCATCCACGTGCGGGCGCCCCACCCATTGTTGCCAATAGACTTTTCGCGGAAACACGTGGATCGCCGGGTCAAGCCCGGCGATGACGTTGAAGGCAAGTTCCCCGGAATTCCGCGATGAACCAAAAAAATGGCCCGGATGGCATGCCATCCGGGCCATAAGTTTATCCGGCCGGGGAAATCGGAAACCGTGGCCGGAACATTCCTCGATTACGGCACCATCCACGGCACCACATAGGCCTGGATCAGCGTGATGACGCCGATCATGCAGACGAAGGCCAGGCTGTGCTTCACGGTGAAGCGGAACAGATTGGCTTCCTTGCCCACCAGACCGACGGCGGCGCAGGCGACCGCGATGGATTGCGGGCTGATCATCTTGCCGGTGACGCCGCCGGTGGTGTTGGCCGCCACCAGCAGCACTTCGGGCGCCCCGATCTGGTTGGCGGTGGTCGCCTGCAACGAGCAGAACAGCGCGTTCGACGAGGTATCCGAGCCGGTCAGGAACACACCCAGCCAGCCAAGGATCGGCGAGAAGAACGGGAAGGCCGCGCCGGTTCCGGCCAACAGCAGCGCCAGCGTGGACGACAGCCCCGAGTAATTGGCGACGAAGGCGAAGGCCAGCACCGTACCGATGGTGTAGATCGGCCGCTTCAGTTCCAGCAGCGTCTCGACAAAGGTCTTGAGGCCCTGGGCCAGCGCCATCCGCAGCACCACCATCGAGATGATGGCCGAGATCAGAATGGCGGTGCCGGTGGCGGACAACAGGTTGAGGTCGTAGACCGCCGGCATGGCGGTGGCCTTGGCGACGATGGGCGCGCCCTTGGTCACCATCTTGTCCAGGCCGCCGATGGGGAACGACAGCACGGTCCCGTTCAGCGCCCCGCCCTTGGCGAACAGGTCCTTGAACGGCTTCAGGCTCCAGATGGTCACCACCACCGTCAGGATCAGGAAGGGCGACCACGCCACGGCGATCTGGCCGAGGCTGTAGTCGTGTGAGTGCTTCTCTTCCTCGGAAACGTCCTTGAAGCGGAAGATGCGCTTGGGCTTCCACACCTTGAGGAACAGGGTCAGGCTGACCAGGCTGATCAGGGCCGAGGTGATGTCGGGCAGTTCCGGGCCGATGAAATTCGAGGTGACGAACACGCCGATGGCGAACGAACCGCCGGCCACCAGGATCGCCGGCCAGGTTTCCTTGATGCCGCGCCAGCCATCCATGATGGCGACAATCCAGAACGGCACGATCATGGCCAGCAGCGGCAACTGACGGCCGGCCATCTGGCCGATCTTGAAGGCATCGAGACCGGTCACCTTGCCGGCGACGATCATGGGAATGCCCATGGCGCCGAAGGCCACGGGGGCGGTGTTGGCGATCAGGCACAGACCGGCCGCATAAAGCGGGTTGAAGCCCAGCCCCACCAGCAACGCGGCAGTAATGGCAACCGGAGCACCGAAGCCGGCGGCGCCCTCCAGGAAGGCGCCGAACGAGAAACCGACCATCAGCATCTGCAGGCGCTGGTCTTCGGTGATGGCCACCACGGACGCGCGGATGATGTCGAACTGGCCGGTCTTCACGGTGATCTTGTACAGGAACACCGCCGCCACGATGATCCAGGCGATGGGCCACAGGCCGTACAGGAAGCCATAGCCGGCCGAAGCCAACGCCATGCCCACCGGCATCTTATAGAACAGCACCGCCACCGCCAGCGCGATGGACACCGTGGCGGTACCCGCCCAGTGGCCCTTCATGCGGAACACCGCCAGGGCGACGAAGAAGAATATGATCGGCAACGAGGCTACCAGCGACGATAGCCACAGATTGCCGGCAGGGTCGTATATTTGCATCCAGGGCTGCATGCTTCCTCCCGGTGGAACGATGGCCTCACGGCTTCCTTCGGGAAAGCCCTGGCCCAATTTTTTAGAGTGATTCTTTCCTCAGCGGCCCATTTGGTAAAAAAATATGACCGCCATGCCGAGTGGATACATTGACCGACACAAATTTGTAAACTCCAAAATGCACCTTTTGGAGTACACGCAGGGTTTGCCGGTCCACCCCAGAAATCCGGCGCTGGCAGCCCGCCGCACCTACCCCCCTCCCGAGCGACTTCCGCCCGCGACCACGCTTTCGGTAAATCGTTTTTACCACTTGTGGAAAACGGTCAGTTTGGCTAACCATTTTGCGCGGCCCTGAAAAGAAGGCCCACCGTCCAAGAGGAAATTCCATGTCCGAGAATGCGCGGCCCCGTCGGCCGGACACCGTCTATTTCTTCGGCACGTGCGTGATCGACCTGTTCTATCCGGGAGCGGGCCTTGCCGGCATGGAACTGCTGAAGCGCGCGGGCCTGCGTGTGGTCTTCCCGCAGGATCAAAGCTGCTGCGGACAGCCGGCCCGCAATTCGGGCTATCTGGACGAAGCGCGCGCCGTGGCGCTGAAGCAGATCGACACCTTCGCCCAGGACTGGCCCATCGTGGTGCCGTCGGGCAGTTGCGCCGGCATGATGAAGACCCACTATCCCGACCTGTTCGTCGGCCGCCCCGAGCATGAGCGCGCCACGGCGTTTTCCGCCCGCGTGTTCGAACTGACCGATTTCCTGGTCAACGTGCTGGACATCCGGCTCGCGGACAAGGGCGAGCCGGTGCGGGTGACGTGGCATGGCTCGTGCCATTCCATGCGCGAGATGGGCGTGGTCGATCAGCCCAAGCAATTGCTGCGGCAGCTTGCCAACGTCACTCTGGTCGAGAACCCGCGCGAAAAGGAATGCTGCGGCTTCGGCGGCACCTTCGC
>DATGXU010000595.1:0-2461 GCA_035298685.1 Magnetospirillum sp.
CCAGCCGTAATCGTAATAGCCCAGGTCGAAGACGTAGGTGGCCCCGGCCTCGACCGGCATGGCGTGGGCGGCGGTGATGTCATTGATGTTGGCGGCGCTGACTGCGGCATAAATCGGCCGCTCGGCGTGGGCGTCGGCAAATGTCGAGCGAGATACCGTGCGCCCGCCCACGTGGTAGAGCCGCGCCGCGTGGCTCTCCAGCCCGCCCTCGATCTCGCGCAGGCTGGCAGCCCCGGAAAATTGGCCATAGAGCAACGCCACCAGCTGATGCCGGGTGGTCAAGCTGCGGACGCGGTGGTCCGCCCGGTGCACCGTGACCAGCCGGTCCAAAACGGCCCAAGGAAGGTTGTCCAACAGATCGCGGAAAACGCTATTGTGGTGCCGCACGGTGCTGACTCCGATTTCGTGTCCAGGAGACGCCGCAAACGTCTGGACACGAGTAGAATCAACACCGTGCACCTAATCCAGAAAAACTTAACCGGACAGCCGTGGGTCAAGCCCGCGCATGACGGTGAAGGCAAGTTCCCCGCCAATCCGGCGATGAACCATAAGAAATAGGCGGCCGAGAAGCCTACAACCCCTTTTCGAAATCCACCGGCGAACGCAGGTAGGCACCGAACACGTCGGGCAGGCGGCGCTTCAAGTCTTCGTGCGGGTCGGACGGATCAAGCGGCGTGCGCTGCGTCTTTTCGCAGAACATCTTGATCAGCTTCTTGTTGCCGGGCGGGCCGAAAATCTGGGTGAACTTTTCCTCGCCCAGCTTTTCCAGGGCGACGCCCAGGAAAATGGGGATTTGGTTGAACTGCAGGTAATGGACGATCTGGTTGATGGTCTCGCCCGAGATCAGATGCAGCCACTCGGCCATGTTCTCCAGGTCCTTGGCGTTCTGGACCTCCATGGCTTCCAGGCGGTCGCAATCGACGCACATCTCCCAGAACTTGTCGCCCATCTTCTCGTAAACGGCACCGTGCAGGAACTCATAGCGTTCCTTGCCCAGGAAGGCCACGCCCTTGGCCGCCAGCGGCTGGGTGTCCAGCATCTCGCGCATCATCTCGTCCGACAGGATCTTGCGCGCCTGTTCCATGGAATGACGGCCGATATCGGCCAGCGCGGCGATGCCCTCGGGCGTGCGCAGGGTGGTGACGCCCTTGCCCAGTTCGTTGATCAGCTTGACCGGGATTTCCGCGAAATACGGGATCAGCGGCACCTGCCAGTCGAAATCCAGGTGGTCCTTGATGGCCGCATAGAACTTGTCGCCCTGGGTGGGCGCCGGCTTGGGAACCTCGGACTCGCTCCACTTGCCGCGCACCAGATCGGCCAGCTTGTCCAGCAGCGACTTGGTGTGCGGATTGTGCACCACCTTGCCGGGCGGCGTGGTGGCGGTGCCCCAGCGGCGATCCGCATAGGCCTTGGCGCCCGAGCGCACCACCATGCCGACGATCTGGTTCAGGCTGCGGGCACAGCGCAACGGCGCGTCGTCGGATTCCACCAGGTTGCCGGCAGCGTCCACCAACTCGTCGTGGAACTTCTCGCGCTTGGTCCTGACCAGCTGCAGACAGGCGAACAGCAGATCGGGCGTGGCCATCACCGTGCCATAGGGATCGTCATAGGACTTGAGCGCGGGTATAAGCTCAAGCACCCGTTCGGTGACCGGCCCCTTGATGGTGCGGATGATATCCTTGCGGTTCTGCGTGTCCTTGTCCGCCGCTTTGGCGGCCGGCTTGGTCCTTTCGGACATACGTTCGCTCATCCCCTTCCGTCCGTTTGATACGGACTATTCGTTCAACATGGTGGCCGGCAACTGATTCATCTTTGCCAGCAGATATTCAAGATCGTCGTTCTCGAACTCGACCCCCAGGTCGCCGTACTGGGTCAGGATGCGCTCGATCATGCGGCGCGAGAAACGCTCGCGGTCGTTGGGACCGCCGTCGTATTCCATTTCATAGGACACGTCGATGGCGGCGCGCATGGCCTGAAGGAACGCCTTGGGCATTCCGGCCTTGTCGAACAGCGCCTCGAAGCCGCGCTTGCCGGCGTCGTGGATCAGCGTGCGGGCGTTTTCCAGCTTGATGCGGGCCAGCTTGGCCAGCGCCGTCTCAAAAAAGGTCATGTCGCCCATGCACACGGCGCGCAGGATGATCGACGGCGTCAGGCGGCCGTTGCGGTACAGGTGGTCGACCAGTTTGGCCACGTCGGTGTCGGAATCGGCCAGCCCCAGCACCGCCATCTCGCGGGCCTGGATCAACAGGTTGGCGACGGTTTCGGGCGACAGGTCCTCGCGTTCGGCCAAGGCGGCGCGCAGGTTTTCCGACACCTTGGCCATCAGCCGCTCGGCCACGGTCACCGGCAGCGCGGCGCGCCCGACCAGCGGCTTGCCCACCACGTCCGAGCTGCCGAACTCGTCCACCACCTTCTGCAGGGTGGCCTCGGTCAGCTCGGCGCCGTCGTTGGAAACCAGGGT
>DATGXU010000596.1:0-5479 GCA_035298685.1 Magnetospirillum sp.
GCGCGCCCGCGTCGAGCGGGTGGCGCGGATGCGGCCGTGGTGCCAGCCGCGAATGGTGGAACACACGGCGTCGGCGGTGGTGAACCCCATTTCCGTCAGGGTGCGCACGGTGTCGGGGTCGTTCTCGCCGCCGGTGAACACCAGATTGCCATGGGCGCCCAGGGCCGGCGAATCCTCGAACAATTTGGCGTAATGGGTTTCCACCGTCTGCAGGCGCCGGGTCAGCGCCGCCGAAAATGATTCGATGTCGGCAAACCCCATGAACGCCGCCAACTCGGCCAGCCGGCTTGGCGAGTCGGGCAGCGTCTGGGTCTGCTTGTCGTCGATCATCTGCAGCCGGTGTTCGAGCTGGCGCAGGAAGCGATAGGCTTCCTCCAACTGCTCGGCCACCTCGGGCTGGGTGTGGCCCAGGGCGGTCAGGGCATGCAAGGCGTCAAGCGTGCGGCAGCAGCGCATCTCGGGCTGACGGCCGCCCCAGATCAGTTGCTGGGTCTGGGCGAAGAATTCGATCTCGCGGATGCCGCCCCGGCCCAGCTTGATGTTGTGCCCGGCCACCGCGATGGTGTGGCCGCCGCGAAAGGCGTTGATCTGCCGCTTGATGGAATGGATGTCCTGGATGGCGGCGAAATCCAGCGACTTGCGCCAGATGAAGGGCCTGAGGAACTTCAGGAAGGCCGCGCCCACCTCGGCGTCGCCGGCCACCTGGCGCGCCTTGATCATGGCGGCGCGTTCCCAGTTCTGGCCGAAGCCTTCGTAATAGGTCTCGGCCGCCACCAGGGAAACCGCCACCGGGGTCGAGCCGGGATCGGGGCGCAGCCGCAGATCGGTGCGGAACACGTAGCCATGGATCGTGCGCTCGTCCAGCAGCTTCACCAGATCCTTGGTCAGCGCGATCATGCATTCGGGCAGGGATCGCCGCCCGGTGTATTCCAGCTTTTCGTGGTCGTAAAAGACGATCAGGTCGATGTCGCTGGAATAGTTCAGCTCGCGCGCGCCGAACTTGCCCATGCCCAGGATGACCACGCCGGTATGGCGTTCCGGATCGTCGGGGTGGGGCAGGGTGAATTCGCCCTTGGCGGCCTCGCGGCGCAGCAGGAAGCGCAGGCTGTGGCGGGTGGCGGCCTCGGCGAAGTCGGCCAGGGTTTCGGTGACCCGCTCCAGCGGCCACAAACCGGCGATGTCGGCCAGCGCCACCAGCAGGGCGGTGCGCCGCTTGGCCACGCGCAACGCGGTCATCAGCCGGCCCATGTCGGTTTCGGCCTCGGCCTGGGCGCGCAGTTCGGCGGTGAGCTCGGCAACGGCCTGATCGGGCCCGACGTCGAGCAGGCGGCACAGAAAGGCCGGCTCGCTGACGCTGCAATGGGTGAGGAACGGGGAATTGCCGAAAATGCGCGAAAGCAGGGCTCTCGCCTTCAAATCGCCCGAAACGCTTCGCATCCTAGACGCAAGTTCGGCGTCTTCCTGTTCATCCGCAACCTCGTGCCAGCGTTCGAAACCGCGCTCTTCGGCACCGGGGTTGGCGATCAGGGGGAGAAGCCGCTCATCTAGTGGAAAGTTCACCTTGTGCATTCCAACATGTTGTGATTGCTTCACACTGGTGAAATCGCGACGAGGGGTCAAGTCGGACATGGAGGCTGAACGCTAGTGGTTCATGGTGCCGTCAGAGCTCTGTTCCGGACTCTGGGAGCCCTCGTCGTTGGCCTTTTGATCGCGCTGCCCCTGTTCGTCTGGCGCCTGTCCAGCGGTCCGATCGCGCTCGATTTCCTGACGCCGTACATCGAGGAAGCCCTGACCGCCAAGGATGGCGGCGTTTCCGTGCGTCTGGACACCACCGTTTTGGCCTTGGGCCAAGCCGACCAGATGGTCGAGATCCGCGCCGTCAACGTCAAGGCGTTCGCCGCCGGCTCGGAAAACCCCATCGCCACCGTGCCCGAGGTGGCGCTGACCCTGAACGCCCGCGCGCTGTTGAACGGCGTTCTGGCGCCCAATTCCGTGCGCCTGTACAAGCCCCGGCTGCGTCTGATCCGCGACCAGCAGGGCCGTTTTCAGCTGAGCCTGGGCGAGGACAACAAAGCCGGCGCCTCGGACGACGTGGTGCGCCGGCTGATCGATGCGCTGGTGGGTGAGCCCGATGCCGGCCAGCCGGGGCGCCACCTGCAACGCGCGGCCATCGTCGATGCCGACGTTCTGATCGATGACCGCCGCGTGGGGGGCACCTGGCACGCCCCGGATGCCGATCTGGAACTGCGCCGCGTGCCGCAGGGTCTGGCCGTAGCCGCCCGCGTGGTTCTCGACCTCAATGGCGAACCCGGCTCGGTGATCGCCAGCGGAACCTACGCCAAGGCCAATGACGGGCTCGAGGGCGAGCTGTGGCTGTCGGGCATCCGCCCCGCCACCTTCGCCGGCCTGGGCCAGGCGTTCGGCGGGCTCAAGGCGCTTGATCTGCCGCTGGCCGGGGTTGTCCGCGCCAAGGGCAACGTCAGCGGGGCCGTCGAGTCCCTCGACTTCCATATTTCCGGCACCGGTGGTGTGCTCGATCTGCCGGCGCCGGTGGGCATTACCCGCAAGGTCGAATCGGTCACCCTGCGCGGTCAGGCGTCGGACGGTTTGCGACGGGCGCGGCTGGACGAGCTTTCCATCGATCTCGGCGGCCCCAAGCTGACCATGTCGGCCGCAATCGACGGCTTGGGCGGTGCCGCCAACGTCAAGCTGGAGGCGCAGGTCCAGGACGTTCCGGTCGACGAATTGCGTCAGCTGTGGCCGGCGGTCGCCGCGCCCAATGCGCGCGACTGGGTGACGCAGAACCTGTCCAAGGGCATGGTGCGCGAGGCCAGGGCAACGGTTTCGGGTCATTCCGCCGACGGCACCTTCACCGATCTGGTGGTCGATCATGTGAAAGGCGACTTGCGGGGCGACGGCATCACCGTCAACTACCTGCGCCCCATGCCGCCGGTGAAGAACGCCGCCGCCACCGTCACCTTCGACGCGGCCGACTTCCGCATCGCGGTCAAGGCGGGCGAGGTCTATGGACTTCGCCTGCAGGAAGGCGCCATCGTGCTGTCCGGTTTGGACAAGGCCGATCAGTTCGCCGATATCGACGTGGTCATCGGCGGCCCGGTGCAGGATGCGCTCAAGCTGATCGACAACAAGCCGTTGCGTTATGCCAGCGCGCTGGGCATCGACCCCGCCGTGACCGGGGGCGAGGCGAGCACGCGCCTGAAACTGAAGTTTCCGCTGCTGGCCAATCTGCGGCTGGACGACCTGGCGGTGAAGGTGCACTCGTCGACCAAGAACGTGTCGATCCCCCAGGTGGTCATGGGCCAGGACCTGTCCAAGGCCGATCTGGAAATCGACGTGGACGCCAAGGGGCTGGATGCCAGCGGCGCCATCGTGCTGGGCACCATTCCCGCCGATCTCAAGTGGCGCGAGAACTTCGCCACCAAGAACGTGCCCTTCCGCTCGCGCTATCAGGTCCAGGCGGCCTCGGTGGACGAGGCGCAGCGCAAGGCGCTGGGCCTGGACGGCCCGCCTTTCGTCGCCCCCTTCATCGCCGGCCCGGTGGCGGCCCAGGTGGTGGCGACGCTGCAAGGCGGCGGACGGGGCGACATCGAGGCCAAGGTGGACCTGTCGCCCGCGCACATGACGTTGCCGGGCCTGGGCTGGCGCAAGGAAGAGCGCACCACCGGCAGCGCCCAGGTGCTGGTCAAGCTCGACAAGAACCGGCTGGCGGCGGTGCCCTATTTCGTCATCAACGCCGGCGACCTGCAGACCAACGGGTCGGTGTCGTTCAATGCCGATGGCCGCATCAAGCAGGTGGATTTCGCCCGGCTGGTCTATGGCGGCCGCACCGAGGTGGAAGGCTCGATCGCCTTCAATAACGGCGCGCTGGACATCGCCATGCGCGGGCCCAGCTTCAATGCCGAGCCGGTGGTGGGCAAGGACGACAACCAGACCCCGGCCGAGGCCGACGCCGAGGAAGCCCGCCGCCAGGGACCGCGCAAAAAGGCCGATCTGCCGCCCATGACCATCGACGCCCGGGTCAAGACCATGTGGCTGTCCAAGGACGGCAAGATGGTCAACGCCACGGCGGCGCTGGCGCGCGACGCCGACGACTGGCGCACCATGGCGATCAAGGGCACGGTGGGCGACGGCAAGAGCTTCAACATGCAGTTGCAGCCGGCGGGCAAAAAGACGCGCGCGCTGAAGATCGTGTCGGACGACGCCGGCGCCGTGTTGCAGGCCTTCGGCACCTACGACCACATGCGCGGCGGCCGCCTTGAGGTGGATGCCGCCTATGACGACAGCCGCGACGATCAGCCGCTGTCGGGCACCGTGCACGTGTCGGACTATCAGATCGTCAACGCGCCGGTGCTGGCGCGCCTGCTGACCGTGGCCGCGTTGACCGGCATTCTGGACGTGCTGAAGGGCGAGGGGGTGTCGTTCACCAACCTCGACGCGCCGTTCACCCTTAGCGACGGCCTGCTGAAGGTGAAGGAGGCTCAGGCGTTCGGCCCGGCGCTGGGCATCACCGCCAAGGGCGAGATCGACCTGGACCGCAGCCGCATGGCGCTGGAAGGCACCGTGGTGCCCGCCTACGCGCTGAATTCGGTGCTGGGCAACATCCCCGTGCTGGGCTGGCTGATCACCGGCGGCGAAAAGGGCGGCGGGCTGGTGGCCTTCAACTACACCATGAAGGGCCCCAGCGAGGACCCCAGCGTCACCGTCAACCCGCTGTCGGCCTTGACGCCTGGGTTCCTGCGCAACCTGTTCAACATCTTCGACGACGGCAGCGAGACCGAGGCGCGGCGCCGGCAGGCGCCGGCCAAGCCGGGGGCTTCCGCCCCGTAACACTCAGGGCCGGCGGTGGTGGGGCATGTCGTCGGGCTTGAGATGCTCAGGCTTATGATGATCCGGTTTCGGATGGTCGGTGTGCGGGTGGTGTGTCGGCGGATTGGGACGCTCCGGGCGGGGCGGCGGCTGGTAGTGGTGATGGTGGTAATACGTCGGCGCAGTGTAGTAGGCCGGGTAGCCGTAAGGGTCGCGGCCGGACGTGTAATAGGGGTCGCCGGACGTCACGCAGGCGGAAAGCGACAGCAACAGGGCGGCAGCCAGCATCATGGTACGCATGGGGAACCTCGGACGCATGGAAAAGGTCGATGTCCTTTCCCGTGCATATCCTAATACGCCATGCGCGTGGCTTCACTTTGATTGAATTGCGGCGGCTCCATGGCGCCGGTTGATCTGGCGCAAATGATACCGCCCCCGCTGAAGGGCGGGGGCGCGAGGGAACGGGCTTAACGTCAGTTCTGCACCCGCCACGAACCGTCCGACTGGCGGCAGGCGGTGCCGAACGACCGCTGCTCCTGGCCGCCGACATTGATGGTCTGCTGGTATTCGCGGCAATACTGGCCGGGCGCGGCTTCATAGGTGCGGGTTGGGGTGACGGTGCCGTAATGGCCGCTGTCGGGGTTGTTCCAGG
>DATGXU010000597.1:0-5637 GCA_035298685.1 Magnetospirillum sp.
GAACTGGGTCGAGGCGTTCCAGCAGACGATGGCCGAATCGCAGCCGTTCAGGAAAATCTCGGCGGCGGCCGGATCTTCGGTGACGATGGCCTCGGTGTGATGGCTGCCATAGGCGTTGATGTGGTCCACCGCCGCCCGCACGCCGTCCACCAGCTTCACCGAGATGATGGCGTCCAGATATTCGGTGCGCCAATCTTCCTCGCTGGCCGGCAGCACGGCGGAACTGACCGCGCGCACGGCATCGTCGCCGCGCACTTCGCAGCCGGCGTCCAGCAGGTCGCGCACCAAGGCAGGCAGCAGCGCCTCGGCCCTGGCGTCCACCAGCAGGGTTTCGGTGGCACCGCACACGCCGGTGCGGCGCATCTTGGCGTTCAGCACCAGCTTGCGCGCCATCATCGGGTCGGCGGCGCCGTCCACATAGGTGTGGCAGATGCCTTCCAGGTGCTGGAACAGCGGGATGCGGCTTTCGGCGGTGACGCGCGCCACCAGCGACTTGCCGCCGCGCGGCACGATCACGTCGATGTAATCGGTCATGGTCAGCATTTCGCCGACGGCGGCGCGATCGGTGGTCGGCACCATCTGCACACTGTCCAGCGGCAGACCGGCGGCCGCGATGCCCTGGCGCAGGGCGGCCATGATCGCCTGGGACGAGTGATAGCTTTCCGAACCGCCGCGCAGGATGGCGGCGTTGCCCGACTTCAGGCACAGGCCGGCGGCGTCGGCGGTGACGTTGGGGCGGCTTTCATAAATGATGCCGATCACCCCCAGCGGCACGGCGACGCGCTGGATGCGCAGGCCGTTGGGGCGGTCCCATTCCGCCAGCACGCGGCCGACCGGATCGGGCAGGTCGGCGATCACCTCCAGCCCGGCGGCCATGGCCTCGATGCGGGCGTCGTTCAGCATCAGCCGGTCAAGCAGCGACTTGCCGAGGCCCTTTTGCTCGCCCGCCGCCATGTCCTTGGCGTTGGCGGCCTTGATGGTTTCCGCCTGCGCCCGCAGGCCGGCGGCGGCCTGGCGCAGGGCGGCATCCTTGGCCGGACCCGGCACCAGCGCCAGCTGATGGGCGGCGGCGCGGGCCTTTTGGCCCAGCTCGGTCATCAAGGCATGGATGTCGGTGGTCACAATTATCCCTCCATCACCAGATCGTCGCGGTGAATCATTTCGTCCCGCCCCCGGAAGCCCAGCACGGCTTCGATCTCGGCGGATTGGCGCCCCAGGATGCGGCCGGCGTCCTCCGACGAATAGGCGGTCAGCCCACGGCCGAGCACGCGGCCCTCGGCATTGCGCACCAGCACGCAATCGCCGCGTTCGAAGGTGCCCTCCACCGCCACCACGCCGGCAGGCAGCAGGCTGCCGCCACGGGCCAGCGCGCGGGCGGCGCCGTTGTCGACGGTCAATGCGCCCACCGGCTTCATCGAGCCGTAGATCCATTGCTTGCGCGCGGTGCGCGGACCGCCCTCGGGCACGAACCACGTCGCCCGCGCGCCGTTTTCCAGCGCCGTCAGCGGGTTGAGCGGCTCGCCCTTGCAGATGGCCATGCGGCAGCCGGCGGACAGGCAGATGCGCGCCGCCACCAGCTTGGTGACCATGCCGCCCGAGCCGTAGCCGGTGCCGGGATCGCCGGCCATGGCCTCGATCTCGGGGGTGATCTCGCTCACCTCGGGCAGATAAACGGCGGCGGGGTCGCGGCGCGGGTCGGCGGTGTACAGGCCGTCGATGTCCGAGAACAGCACCAGCGCGTCGGCCGAAATCATCTGCGCCACGCGCGCGGCCAGACGGTCGTTGTCGCCGAAGCGGATTTCCGTGGTCGCCACGGTGTCGTTTTCGTTGATCACCGGCACCGCGCCCAGGCGCAACAGCGTGTCCAGGGTTTCGCGCGCATTGAGATAGCGGCGGCGGTCCTCGGAATCGTCGAGCGTCAGCAACACCTGGGCGCAGGTGATGCCGTGGCGGGCCAGCGCCTCTTGATAGGCGTGGGCCAGCTGAATCTGACCGGTGGCGGCGGCGGCCTGCTTTTCCTCGAGTTTGAGCGGCGGGGTCAGGCCCAAATGGCGGCGGCCGACGGCGACGGCACCCGACGACACCAGCACCACCTCTTGCCCGCGCGCCTTGGCCCGCGCCACGTCGTCGCACAGCGAATCCATCCATTCACGGCGGATCTGCCCGCTGGCGTCGTCGACCAGCAGGCTCGAGCCGATCTTGACGATGAGACGCCTGGCCTCAGCGATTGGACTCATTGCCGCCCTTCCCTTCGCCGGCCTCGCGGTCGGCGTCCTGGTCGTCGTCTTCCTCGTCGTCGTCCTCGTCGTACCAGATCCACTCGCCATCGGGGCCGTAATAGCCGTCGTCTTCCTCTTCGGCCTCGGCGTCCTTCATGCGGCGATAAAAGCCCTCGTTGCCCTTTTTGCCGACGCCGGAGGTGGCGGCGGCGGCGACGATGCCGGGATCGTTGGCCTTGGAGTCCTTGATCTCGACCAGCAGGGCACCCAGGATTTCCTTGAGGCCGATGCCGGCGACGCCGGACAGCGGGAACACCTTCTGCCCGCAGGCCTCTTCCAGTTCTTCCAGCTTGGCCTTGATGTCCTCGGCCGACAGCGAGTCGCATTTGTTCAGCGCCACCACCTCGGGCTTTTCGTCCAGGCCGCCGCCATAGGCGGCCAGTTCGCCGCGCACCACGCGATAGGCTTCGGCCACGTCGTCCTGGGTGCCGTCGATCAGGTGCAGCAGCACGCGGGTGCGCTCGATATGGCCGAGGAAACGGTCACCGATGCCGGCGCCTTCATGGGCACCCTCGATCAGGCCGGGGATGTCGGCCAGGATGAATTCGTCGCCACCCAGATAGACCACGCCCAAATTGGGGTGCAGGGTGGTGAACGGATAATCGGCGATCTTGGGCCGGGCGCGGGTAACGGCGGCCAGGAAAGTGGACTTGCCGGCGTTGGGCAGCCCAACCAGACCGGCATCGGCGATCAGCTTCAACCGCAGCCACACCCACATTTCCTTGCCCGGCCAACCGGGATCGGCGCGGCGCGGCGCCTGGTTGGTGCTGGTCTTGTAATGCAGGTTGCCGAAACCGCCGTCGCCGCCGCGCAGCAGCACCAGACGCTGCCCGGCCTCGGTCAGGTCGGCCAGCACGGTGTCCTTTTCCTCGTCAAGGATCTGGGTCCCCACCGGCACCTTCAGCACCACATGCTCACCGGTACCGCCGGTGCGCTGCTTGCCCATGCCGTGCATGCCCTTGGCAGCCTTGAAGTGCTGCTGGTAGCGATAGTCGATCAGGGTGTTGAGGTTGTCCACGCACTCGACGATCACATCGCCGCCGCGACCGCCGTCGCCGCCGTCGGGGCCGCCGAATTCCATGTGCTTTTCGCGACGGAACGAACAGGCGCCACCGCCGCCGTCACCGCTTTTCACGAAAATCTTGGCCTGATCGAGGAACTTCATCGCAAGGACGCCTTCATGTCTTGCCCCTTTCTCGCCGACGGGAAAGGAACGGCCCCATGGTCAATGGGCGGGAAAGTAAGCGGGGCCGGACATTGGGAAGTTTGCGGCTTCCTTCCGGCGCCGTGCACCCCTCCCCGCGCGCGAGCGCACGGGGGGAGATGCCCGGAAAATAGCAAAAAGGGGAACGGACGAACCGTTCCCCTTTCGCAAATACCACTCCGTCGGAGAACGGCCGATTACTCGGCGGCCTCCGGCAGCGGGGCGATGTCGATGAAGGTGCGCTCGCCGCGATGGCGGAAGCTCACCTGACCGGCAGCGGTGGCGAACAAGGTGTGATCCTTGCCCATGCCGACGTTGACACCGGGATAGAACTTGGTGCCGCGCTGACGCACGATGATGTTGCCGGGAATGACGACTTCGCCGCCGAACTTCTTGACGCCGAGGCGCTGACCCGCGGAATCGCGGCCGTTACGGGACGAGCCACCAGCCTTTTTATGAGCCATGGTCTAACTCCTTGAACCTGACCGCGGCTCAGCCGGCGGCGATGTCGGTGATGCGCAGGATGGTGATATCCTGGCGGTGGCCGTTCTTGCGGCGCGAATTCTGGCGGCGGCGCTTCTTGAAGATGATGACCTTCTCGCCACGGGCCTGGGCGACCACGGTGGCGGTCACCTTGGCGCCGGCGACGACCGGAGCACCGATCTTCTCGCCAACCATCAGCACCTGGTCGAGAACGACCTCGGAGCCCGCTTCGCCCGCCAGCTTCTCGACGCGGATCACGTCGTCCTTGGCCACCTTGTACTGCTTACCGCCGGTCTGAATGACTGCGAACATCACGATTCGTCCTGAGCAAAAAATTAGCTGACGCGCCAAGCCGAGCCGGCGCGAGAGGGCGCAACTATACTCGGGCGAACCCGAGAGTCAAGCGATTGATGCGGCACATTTTCGCAAGCGCCAGAATCACTTGCCAAGGCGCCGGAATCACTCGGGGCGGCCCAACGCCGTGGTACCGCCCCGAATGAACTCATGCCAGAACCATCAAAAATCCCAGAGCCAAATAGGCCAGACCGGGAAGAGACGCGACGCCAGCTTCGGCGAGCAGATGGAACTTTGCCATGGTGACCCCCATTCCCACACCAGGATTGCCGCCGCGCGGCCCACACCCTGTTCTTGAAACGCAAGGTCACCGGAACATTAACCAATCAATAACGGTTTAGGCAATGCCGGATAAGAAGGCCACGCCTGCGCTGTGCGCAATACAGTCGCAGAAAACGGCGGAAAAACCTCCGATCCCTCCACCATAAGTACAAAAGGCCCCGCCGTCGCCGGCGAGGCCCTTACACTTTTGAACTAGAAATCTTAGTAGCGATAGGTCTCGGGCTTGAACGGCCCTTCGACCGCCACGCCGATATATTCGGCCTGACGCTGGTTCAGCTTGGTCAGCTGGGCGCCCAGCTTGGCCAGATGCAGCGAGGCCACCTTCTCGTCCAGGGTCTTGGGCAGCACATAGACCTTGCGGTCGTACTTGCCCGGATTGCAGTACAGCTCGATCTGGGCCAGCACCTGATTGGTGAACGAGGCGCTCATGACGAAGCTGGGGTGGCCGGTGGCGCAGCCCAGGTTGACCAGACGGCCCTCGGCCAGCAGCAGGATGCGCTTGCCGTCGGGGAACTTGATCTCGTCCACCTGCGGCTTGATGTTGGTCCACTGGAAGTTCTTCAGGCCGGCGACCTGAATTTCGCTGTCGAAGTGGCCGATGTTGCAGACGATGGCGCGGTCCTTCATGGCGCGCATGTGATCGACGGTGATCACGTCCACGTTGCCGGTGGTGGTGACGAAGATGTCGCCGCGCGGGGCGGCTTCTTCCATGGTCGCCACCTCATAGCCTTCCATGCAGGCCTGCAGCGCGCAGATCGGGTCGATCTCGGTGACGATGACGCGGCAGCCCTGGCTGGCCAGCGACTCGGCGGAACCTTTGCCCACGTCGCCGAAGCCGGCGACGACCGCGACCTTGCCGGCCAGCATGACGTCGGTGGCGCGGCGGATGCCGTCGACCAGCGATTCACGGCAGCCGTACTTGTTGTCGAACTTGGACTTGGTGACCGAGTCGTTGACGTTGATCGCCGGGAAGAGCAGCGAGCCCTCGCGCATCATGTCGTAGAGACGCAGCACACCGGTGGTGGACGGCTACCA
>DATGXU010000598.1:0-1509 GCA_035298685.1 Magnetospirillum sp.
GGATCAGCAGCGCCCCCAGCAAGGTGGCGACCAGCGGCAGAAGACGAAGCGTGTGCGCCTGTCCCCACACCCACCCGGCCCCGGCCATTACGGGGGCCAAGGCGATGGTCAGGGTGCGCGGCCTGATGGCGGCCAGCCACAGGCGAAAACCGGTCGGCGGCGGGGCAAAAGCGGCGCACTCGCCGTTTTCGCCTGTTCGTTCCGGGTCGCCCCTCACCGCTTCCCCCGTGATGCCGCCAACCAAAAAAGTACGGCGGAACCATAGCGCAGCCTGGTTCGCGGCACCACCTGGGGATTAGTGCCCCTCGACTTCGCCCATGGCCGTTTGCAGGTAATTGGGCAGACCCATGCTGGCGATCAGCCCTTCCTGGGTTTCCAGCCAGTCGATCTTTTCTTCCACGTCCTCGAGGATTTCGCTCAGTTCGTGCCGGGTCTGGTAATCCTGCTTGGCCTCGGCCAAGGCGATGGCCGCCACCAGCTGATCACGTTCGGCGGTTTCGGCGGCCAGATCCGACGCGATCATTTCGGGCACGGTTTCGCCGATGTGCAGCTTTCCCAGATCCTGCAGGTTGGGCAGCCCCTCAAGGAACAGGATGCGCTCGATGAGCTCGTCGGCCGATTTCATCTTGTCGATCGAGGCCTTGTAAACCGCCTTGCCCAGATCGCGAAATCCCCAGTTCTTCAGCATGCGCGCATGCAGGAAGTACTGGTTGATGGCGGTCAGCTCGGTCTTCAGCAGACCGTTCAGCGCGGCGATGACGTCGATGTCGCCCTTCATGTGGTGTCCCCCACAGATCAGGAAGAAGAAGAAATGTCGCCAGCCGCCGACTGGGCGTAATTGGCCAGGCCCATGGCGTTGATCAGCACCAGCTGCTGTTCCAGCCAATGGGTATGGTCGTTCTCGGTGTCGGCCAGCAAGTCGCGCAGCAGGTGGCGGGTTTCGTAATCCTGCACCTGTTCGCAATGGCCGATGGCTTCCTTGAGCGCGACCACCACCGACAACTCGTAGGCCAGATCGTTGCGGATCATGCTGGGCACGTCGGCGCCAATGGCCAGCGGCGCCCGCGAAGCCACATCGGGGGTGCCTTCCAGGAACAGGATGCGGCGGATCAGGCGGCTGGCGTGCTCCAGTTCCTCCTGCCGCTCATGTTCCAGCCGTTCATAGAGCTTTTTGAAGCCCCAATTCTCGTACATGCGCGAATGGATGAAATATTGGTCGGCGGCGGTCAGCTCGCCGGTCAGCAATTTGTTCAGGCGGTCAATGACGCTGGGGACACCCTTCATGGGGAAACCTCCGGCAGGCGGTTCATGAGAAATCACATATTACAATTGATATGCATTCTCATTATTAACCACAAATCCCGTGCCTGGCAACCGGCAGCCGGCTAACGGTGTGCGGCGATGCTTACCGCCACGTCGCGCGGAGGCGCCAGATAAGGGGCGGAACTCACCAGAATATGCGCTCCCGCGCTTGCATATTGGGCGGCATTGGCGCTGGTGACACCCCCT
>DATGXU010000599.1:0-2422 GCA_035298685.1 Magnetospirillum sp.
CCACATTTCGGTGGCGAAAAACGATGCCGCCGCGCTGGCCAGTTTGCGCCCGCGCAACTCGCTGTCGCGCGGCGCCCCCAGCCGCAGCGCCACGTCGGCTTCGCGCCGGGCCAGGCTGAAGGCGCGCGAGCCGGTCACCAGTTCCACTTCGATGCCGGGATGGGCCTGCGCCAACGCGCCCAGGCGCGGCGCCAGGAAGCAGTCCGCCAGGGCGCGGGTGGTGGTCACCCGCACCACGCCCGAGAGACCGGTGCCTCGATCCAGCCGGTGCAGGGCGGCCAGCGCCGCCGCCTCCATGGGGGCCGCTTCGTCCGCCACCGCCCGGCCGTCGGCGGTCAGGGCATAACCGTCGGCGCGGCGATCGAACAGCACCCGCCCCAAGGCGCTTTCCAGCGCCGCCACCCGCCGGGCCACGGTGGCATGATTTACCCCCAAGGCGCGCGCGGTGGCCGACAGCGTGCCGTGCCGGGCCAAGGCGAGGAAGTGGCGCACATCTTCCCAGTCCAACGCGCCTGTGCGAATTCTATCAGCCATTGCGGAATAATAGCGAATATTCACACAGGGCGGTATGGCCGATGGTGGGGCATCGCAATCGGGAGACACCATCATGCCCACCCTGCCCCAAACTCTTCTGCAACTTGCCGGCGCACCGCTGCACCCCGCCCCGCTGGACCGCGCCGCCCTGGTGCTGATCGACCATCAGATGGAGTATGTGGACGGCAACGTCCGGCTGGCCGGCATGGATGCCGCCATCGACGAAGCGGCGGCGTTGCTGGCCCTGGCGCGTCGGCATGGCGTGCCGGTGTTCCATGTGCTGCACCATGGCCGCCCGGGTGGCGCCGTCTTCGACCCCAATGGCCCCGGCGTGGCGGTGATTCCGACGCTGGCGCCGTTGCCGGGCGAGCAGACCGTCGTCAAGTCGCTGCCCAATTCGTTCGCCGCCACCGACCTGCATGCCCGCATCCAGGCCAGCGGCCGCACCGAGCTGATCGTCGCCGGCTTCGCCACCCACATGTGCGTCAGCGCCACCACGCGCGCCGCCCTGGACCTGGGCTATCGCACCACGGTGGTGGCCGCCGCCTGCGCCACCCGCGACCTGCCGGCGCCCGATGGCGGCGTCGTTGCCGCCCATACCCTGCACCGGGCCGAGCTGGCCGCCCTGGCCGACCGGTTCGCCATAGTGGTGGCCGATGTTTCCGCATGGGCGAAATGATGCCTTGCGCACAAACTTCGTAGGGATATCATGCATCTTCCTTAATGCCTCTGCGGTTGCACGCCTGAATGGGATCGGGATTCATTGCCCAGGAGCGGCCGTCCTCATTCAGGATCCGTTTCCAGGTCAGCATCGTCACTGCCATCCTGTTGATCATCGCCGCCATGACGACGGCGACGCTGGGCAGCGTGTATCTGGCCAGCACCCGGACTGCGCACGAAGCCGCCGAGCACCTGTTCGAACAAGCGGCGCAGGGCGCCCAGGCCCGCATCGACCGCCAGGTCGGCCTGACCATGGCGCTGGCCAATCTGGGTGCCGTCCAGGCCGGCATGACCGGCGTGTCCGGTTCCGGGCTCGAGGCGCCCGCTTTGCCGTTCATGTTCGCCGCGCTGGAACAGGAGGCGCCGCTTTATTCGCTGTATTACGGCTTCGCCGACGGCAGCTTCCTGCAGGTCATCGCCACTCGGGGCGACAGCCGCATCCTGGGCGCCCACCAGGCCCCGGCCGAGGCGCAGTGGATCGTGCGCGCCATCACCGGCGCCGGCGACCGCCGCCAGCAGGTATGGTCGTTCCTGGACGGCGCCCGCAAGACCATCGAACAGCGCGTGGAAGCGCGGCCGGCCTATGACCCCCGGCTGCGGCCATGGTACGCCGCCGCCGTCACCGAGGACGGGCCGCAACTGTCCGCCGCCTATGTGTTCAACTCGCTGAAGGCGCCGGGCATCACCGCGTCGCGCCGGCTGCCGCAGGGGCGGGGCGCGTTCGGCGCCGACATCACCCTGGCCAACCTGGACGCCTTCGTGGCCGAACAGACCATTTCCGCCAATGGCGGCATGGTGCTGTTCGACGAAAGCCGGCGCATCCTGGCCATCAGCCCGTCCCTGACCGCCGAGCCGGTTCCGCAACTGGCCGACTTGCGCACCGTCGACTCGCCGATGACGCAGGCGCTGGATTCCATCGGCACCGAATCCACTGGCGGCGCGCTGAAATCGGTGGATTGGCAGGGGCAGCGGCTGCTGACCCACATCGCCCATTGGCGGGGAAGCGCAGGCCGCGGGGTCAGCATCGCCATCATCGCCCCGGCCGACGACTTCACCGCCCACATCCGCACCCTGCGGTCGCAGATCCTGTTGCTGGCGCTGTCGGAACTGTGCCTGTTCGTGGACGGCGTGGCTGACCACGTTGCGGTGGTTGGGCTTTCCCGCGGCG
>DATGXU010000600.1:0-6023 GCA_035298685.1 Magnetospirillum sp.
CGGCCCCCTTCGACGGGCGGGTGGTGGAACAGAAGATCCGCGCCCAGCAATTCGCCCAGCCCGGCCAGCCGTTGCTGGACGTTCTCGACGATTCCGTTCTGGAACTGGATTTCGTGGTGCCCAGCAAATGGCTGGTGTGGCTGAAGCCGGGCCACGCTTTTCAGGTCGCCATCGACGAAACCGGCAAGACCTATCCGGTGAAACTGATCCGCTCGGGCGCACGCATCGATCCGGTCAGCCAGTCGGTGCGGGTCACCGGCGCCATCGGCGGGCATTTCCCCGAATTGACGGCCGGCATGTCGGGGCGGGTGCTGCTGTCTCCGCCATGAGCGACGTCATCCATGCCTGGCTCGAGCTGGAATACCGCTTCCTCAAGGCCAAGCGCCCGGTCGAGGCGGCGTTCGCCGCGGTCAACATGGCGCACGACCTGGCGCCCTATCGCCAGGCGGCGCTGTGGAACCCGATCGATGGTGTGGTGGCTCTGTCCGGTGCCGCCACCGTGGAAACCGGCGGCCCCTATGTGCAGTGGCTGAACGCGCTGTTCAAGGCACGGCCGACCTTACCCGCCGCCGTCACCGCCGCCGAACTTCCCGCCGCCGTGGCCGGCCAGTGGGGCGAGTGGCTGCCGGCGAACGCCCTGATGCTGGCGGCGGGCGACGAAGTATTGCTGTTCGCCCGCGACGATTCCTTCAGCGAGGCCGAAATCGCCATCCTGCAACGGGTGGCCGATCTGATGGCGCTGTCTCGCCGCGCCCTGACGCCGAAACGCCTGGCGATCCGGTTGCCCAAGGGCCGGAAGGCCTGGGCATGGGGCGCTGCGGCGGCCCTGGCGCTGTTCTTTCCGGTGACCGGTTCGGTTTTGGCGCCGGCGGAAAGCGTGCCGGCCCATCCCATCCTGGTGCGCGCGCCCATGGAAGGCGTGATCGACAAGATGGCGGTCAGGCCCAACGATCGGGTGGTCGAGGGGCAGGTGCTGTTCGAATTGGACTCCACCACCCTGTCCGGCAAGCTGGACGTGGCCCGGCAGGCCCAGGCCACCGCCGAGGCCGAGTATCGTCAGGCGGCCCAGGCCATGGTGTTCGACGCCAAGGCCAAGGCGCAGGTGGCGATCCTGGCCGGCAAGGCCGAGGAAAAGGCCGCCGAGGCACGCCTGCTGGAAAGCCAGCTCGCCCGCATTCAGGCCCGCGCGCCGCGCGCCGGCATCGCCGTGTTCGACGACGTGTCCGACTGGATCGGCAAGCCGGTGGCGGTGGGCGAAAAGGTCATGGCCGTGGCCGACGAAACCGATACCGAGGTGGAAGCCTGGGTGGCGGTGGCCGATGTGGGCGAGGTGAGGCCGGGCGGCACCCTGACCCTGTTCCTGAACACCGCGCCGCTGTCGCCGGTCAAGGCCACGGTGCGCGCCGTCGCCTACGAGGCCGGGGCGCGCCCCGATTCCACCATCGCTCATCGCGTGCGCGCCACCTTGGCCGAGGGGGTGGGCAAGCCCCGGCTGGGTCTCAAGGGCACCGCCCGCATCGACGGCGACACCGTTCCCCTGGTGTGGTGGCTGTTCCGTCGGCCGCTGGCGACGGTGCGCCAGTTCGTCGGCTTCTGACATGGGGGGCGTCGCGGCTCTTCCCGCCTTGCGCGACGAGTTGGCGCTGCACCCCGGGCCGGCCGCCGCCGATGGCGGACCCAGCTGGACCTTGCATGATCCGCTGTCCAACCGTTTTTTCCGCCTGTCCTGGCCCGCTTTCGAGGTGTTGAGCCGCTGGCATCTGGGCCATCCCGACCTGATCGCCGAGGCCGTCCGCCGCGAAACCACCCTGGACGTAGGCGACGACGACGTGCTGGGGGTGGTGGAATTCCTGGCGCGCGGCCAGTTGCTGAAGCCCCAGGGCGGCCGCGACGTCGATCGGCTGCTGTCCATCCACGATGCCCATCAGACGTCGTGGGCCACTTGGTTGCTGCACCACTACCTGTTCTTCCGCATCCCGCTGGTGCGTCCCGACGCCCTGTTGGGACGGCTTTATCCGGCCGTGGCGTGGGTGGGCTCGCGCGCGTTTCGCGGGGCCACGCTGGGCGCCCTGGCGCTGGGGTTGATTCTGGCCGGGCGGCAATGGGATGTCTTCGTCGCCACCTTCGTCGATCACTTTTCGCTGACCGGACTGGCGGCCTTTGGCGTGGCGTTGGGCGTGGCCAAGGTGCTGCATGAACTGGGGCATGCCTTCACCGCCAAGGGGTTCGGCTGCCGCGTGCCCACCATGGGCGTGGCGTTCCTGGTGATGTGGCCCATGCTTTATACCGACGTCAACGAGGCCTGGAAGCTGACCGACCGCCGCCAGCGCCTGTTGGTGGGCGGCGCCGGCATCCTGGCCGAGCTGGCGCTGGCCGCGTGGGCGACGCTGGCCTGGGGCTTGCTGCCCGATGGCGGGGCGCGCAGTGTGGCCTTCACCCTGGCCGCCACCACCTGGATCAGCTCACTGGCCATCAATCTCAGCCCGTTCATGCGCTTCGACGGCTATTTCCTGGCCATGGATGCGCTGGACCAGCCCAACCTGCATCCGCGCAGCTTCGCCCTGGCCCGCTGGCATCTGCGTGAGGTGCTGTTCGGCCTGGGCGAGCCGGTGCCCGAGCCTTTGCCCGCGCGCACCCAAGTCTGGATGATCGCGTTCGCCTGGGCGGTATGGATCTATCGTCTGATCCTGTTTCTCGGCATCGCGGTGCTGGTCTATCATTTCTTCATCAAGGTGGTGGGCATCATGCTGTTCGCCGTTGAGATCGGCTGGTTCGTCCTCAGGCCGTTCTGGAGTGAGCTGGCGGAATGGAAGACGCGGCTGCCGGCCATCAGGGGCAGCCGGCGGTCGCGGGCGCCGCTCGCCGGTCTGGGCCTGGTCCTGCTGATCCTGGTGGTGCCGTGGAACGGCCGGGTTTCCGCCCCCGCCTTGTTGAAGGCCGAGCGCCATAGCGTGGTCTACGCCCCCGTGCCGGCGCAGCTGCTGGCGGTCGAGGTGGGCAATGGTCAGCAGGTCGCGGCAGGGGCGGTGCTGGCGCGCCTGGACAACCCCGATCTGGCCTTGCGTCTGGCCCAGGCCGAGCGGCGCGCAGCGGTGTTGCGCTATGAACTGTCGGCCATCGGGTTCGAGGAAAGTTTCCGCGTGCGCGCCAAGGCGACCGCCGAGGAACTGGAGGCGGTGCAGGCCGAAGTGGCGGCGCTGAGCCGCGATCTGCGGCGCTTGACGCTGACGGCGGCGGCCGCAGGAACCGTTACCGATGTGACGCTGCTGGCGCAGCCCGGCCAGTGGATCGGTCCGCACGAGCCTTTGCTGGCCGTGCGGCAGGGCGCGCAAATCGACGCCTATGTGAGTGAGGACGACCTGCCGCGCTTGTCGGTGGGCGGCCGCGCGACTTTTGTGCCCGACGGCAGCGGCGGCAGCCTGGCGGCCAATATCGTCGCCATCGACCGCGTGGCGATCCGGTCGCTGACCGATCCCGCTCTGGCCGCGCCCTATGGCGGCACCATCGCCGCGCGCTTTTCCGACAAGGCGCTGGTGCCCGATGGCGCGCTTTACCGCGTGCGCCTGGTGCCTGTTGCCGTCACTGCCGTCACCGTGCCGTTGCGCGGCAGCATTCATATGGACGGCGAACGCCGTTCCCTGGTTGGTCATGCGCTGACAGCCATGGCCGCCGTGCTGATTCGAGAGTTGGGAATGTGAGAAGGAGCCTCGCCATGATGCGTAAATCAGCTTTGCTGATGCTGCCCCTGCTGATGCTGTTCGGCACCGCGATCGCCGGGGAAACCAAGGCCACCAGCGACGCCGATGTCGCCCTTAAGGCCGCGCGGGTCGAGGCGGTGCGCGCTCGGCTGGGCACCGTTTCCTCGCCCACCGCGTCGGCGACCCTGCTGGAGGCCGAGAATCTGCTGCGGCAATTGCGGGCGGCCCCGCCGGCCAAACGCGATGCGCTGGCGTCGCAACTGGATGCCGCGTTGTCCCGCGCCGATCTCGAGATCGACGCCGCCAGCCGGGCCAGGTAAGGCGGCGTCGGCCGGGCTTTGCCGCCGGCCTATGCCGCTAGGGAAATGACGATCACGCGCGCCCGCCCGCCGAAGCTGGGGGCGCGAGCGATCCGGTTCGTTCACGGGGCTGTGCGTGCACCCGCGCTTCGGTCCGTGTGGTCGGCCGGGCCTGCATACCTCCTTGCCGGAGGCTGTGGCGAAAAGTTCTCGTGCTACGGGAAAATCGTTTTATCTTCGTGACAGTGTGGTATACATACCAAAGCCAATGCCCATGAGAATGGGTGAGGTGATTGGTCTGTCATACGTTGGTGCGGATTCGCGCCGGCATTTCATCCATGGGACGTTGATCGTGGCAAGCAAGACTACCAACACAGAGGCAACCGGGCGCACGACCCCCGTGGATGCCTATGTGGGTAAGCGCATCCGCCTTCGGCGCGGCGAGCTTGGCATGACCCAGGAGCGATTGGCCGACGCCCTTGGCCTGACCTTCCAGCAAGTGCAAAAGTACGAGAAGGGCGCCAACCGTGTTGGCGCCTCCCGTCTGTTCGATCTAGCGCGGGTTCTGGAGGTTCCGATCGGCTATTTCTTTGACGAGCTGTCGCCGCAGGCTTCCGCCCTTGGCGATTTCTCTCATGCCGACATTCCGACCATCCCGTCGTCCGACCCAACCCTCAAGCGCGAGACGTTGGATCTGATGCGGGCGTACAACAACATCCGCGACCCGCAGATCCGGCGGCGCATCTTCGATCTTGCCCGTGCGCTGGCGGACGGATTGAACCCGCAAAGGCAGGATAACTAAATGCCGCCGGCAACGCTCAGCGGGCGCGGTCCTCGTAATCCACGTCCACGGCGGTCATGGCGAGTTCAAGGGTCATGGCGGTGTTTTCCATGCCTTCACCGCGGGCATAGGCCAAAAGCCGGGTCAGGGCGCTCTTGACCAGATTGGCGGAAACCACCGCATCGCTGACCCGCGACGCGCCGTCGAGTTGCGGCCGCACAAAAATTACGTTGTTCATCATCGTCCCCCCGTGCGAGCACCCGGTGCTCAGTCGTCCGTATGGCGTCAAGAATAGTTCGCGTCACCCTATGGCGCCCGAAGCGCGATGCCTCGGCCGCCAGGTCGTGCAACCCTGGCATGGGACCTTGGGCGCCTGCCGCCCGTTACTCCCTGGTCATTCTGACCCTGCCATGCGGTAACGCCGGCGTTCGAACCGCTCCCCCAGCAGTTCAGCCGCCACCTACAATACCCAACTCCAAATTTTGAGTGCCCGGCGCGCCGCGGTCAAGCTACCTTTGCGTAACTCCGCGTCAATTCGTGACACCGAACCGCTTTCCCGCCGTTTTCCCGGTTGGCAGGGCAAGGCGGAACCGTGGCCCCGAGCCGGCGGCGGGGTGGCTTTAACCCTAACGAATAAGGGCGTATAGTGCTCCGACCATTGGTTGCAGCAGAGCATATTCCTAGGCGTTCCGTCGCCGGAACAGGGGTATGCGTCTTGGGGGGACGGGGAACGGATGGGGCGTTCGAAGCATTTTCCGGGCGTTGAACGGCGCTCCACCGCCGACCTTTCCAGGTATCTTTTGGGGCTGGCCGCCCTGGTCGTCGCCGTTGTCGGGCTTTGGGCGCCGCCTTGCCGCGCGGCCGCCCCGGGCGACGCTTCGCCGTTGGAACAGGCCGAGGATTATCTGTGGATGGGCATGGCCGCCGATGGCGACCCGTGGGCGTTCGACAGCGCCCGCGCCATCCTGTCGGCGCTGCCGCCCGAGCAACAGTCGGCCCCGGCGGCGCGGGCGTTGCTCGAGGCCATCGACATCCAGACCGTGATCGGTCAGGAACGGCTGATCGGCCGTTTCCCGTTGGCCCGTCTGCTGGCCGGCGAAGCGTCGTCCGTCCCGCACGAGTTGTGGATCGAGCCCGAAACCGTGGCCGCGCGCGCGGCGGCGCGGCAATTGCTGAAGGAGGTCGCGACGGCGCGTCAGTCGCAAGGGCGCGGCGTTCTGGTGACGGTCGCTCCCGCCGGCTATC
>DATGXU010000601.1:0-6516 GCA_035298685.1 Magnetospirillum sp.
GCCCAAGGCCACGATTGACCTTCACCCCCGCCTGCCCCACCTGCACGGAACGACCCTGTGGGAGGACGGGAAATGGCGGATGTGGCGGTGGTGGTCGCCAGCGGTTTCGAACAGGCGGAAATGGAAACCATCCGGCGCGCCCTGGCCGCCGCCGGGCACCGGCCGGTGGTGGTTTCGCCCAAGAAGCACGCGGTGCGCGGCTGGGACAACACCCATTGGGGCGCCGACCTGCCGGTGGACGTGGCCGCCATCGACGCCCGTGCCGACACCTTCGCCGCCATCGTTCTGCCCGGCGGCTTATTGTCGGCCGACACCCTGCGCGCCGATCACGACATCGTGGAGCTGGTCCGCGCCGCCGCCCTGGCCGGCAAGCCGGTGGCCGCCCTGGGCCATGCGGCGTGGGTGCTGATCGAGGCGGGCCTGGCGAAAGGGCGGCGCATGACCGGCGCGCCCTCGGTGCACAGCGATCTGGTCAACGCGGGGGCCGATTGGACCGGGACACCGGCCATGGATGACGGCAAGGTGATCACCGGCCAGCATGGGCACGACGTGGCGGCGTTCATGCAGTTGGTAACAGCAACATTGGCCTGAGGCCGCCGTCACGGCAGCGGGCTGACCCCGATCACCGGCTGGTGCAGGTGAAGCAACGCCGCATACACCAGCAAGCCGCCGATAATGCGTTTCCACCCCATCTCGCGCAGCATCGCCAACGGATGGCGCGGAATGGCGGTCAGGCGGGCCCATTCCTGCGCCCCCAGCACGCGGCGGCGCTTGCGGTCCAGCATGGCGGGGCCGGCCAGTGCCAGCACCACCAGCGGCACGAACAGGATCAGGGCGGCGGCGTCGCCGTTGGGGACCACATGGGCACCGGCCCACAGCCCGGCCGCCCACAGCACCGGATGGCGGATCAGGCGCAGGATGCCGGGATGATCGGGATCATAGCGGCGGGCGCCGGGGCCGATGGAAAACGGGTTGGGCGTAGTCAGGCCCGCCACCGCCAGAACCGAGGCCGCCGGCATCACCAGCGGCGGCACCCAGCGCATCCACGCCTGCTGATCCCACACCACCAGCGTGGGCGCATCGCGATAGGCGGCGATCATCCACGCCAGCAACAGCAGCGACAGGGTGGAATAGGCGATGGTGAAACCGCGCGAGCCGCCCAGCCCGGCCTCGATGCGCCGCCGAAGGGCGGGGCGATTGGTCAGGCTGTGGCTGGCCAGGAAGACCGCCACCGCCAGCACCAATTGCCACAGCCCGCCGGTCATGGGCACACCGCTCCCAGGCTTACGCCCAGGGCTGCGCCTCGGGGATGTCCAGGTGGTGCAGACGGGCGCAGGCGGTCAGGGTGTTGCGCAGCAGGCAGGCGATGGTCATGGGGCCGACGCCGCCCGGCACCGGAGTGATGGCGCCGGCCACCTGCACCGCTTCGTCGAACTTGACGTCGCCCACCAGCTTGGTCTTGCCGTCGGGCAGATTGATGCGGTTGATGCCCACGTCGATGACGGTGGCGCCGGGCTTGATCCAGTCGCCGCGCACCATTTCCGGCTGGCCGACCGCGGCGATGACGATATCGGCGGCGCGCACTTCGGCCGGCAGGTCCTTGGTGCGGGAATGGGCCACCGTGACGGTGCAGCTTTCGCGGATCAGCAGATGGGCCATGGGCTTGCCGACGATGTTCGAGCGGCCGATCACCACCGCCTTCAGGCCCGACAGGCTGCCCAGGGTGTCGCGCAGCAACATCATCGAGCCCAGCGGCGTGCACGGGATCAGGCCCAGGCCGCCGGCCGCCAGCTTGCCCACGTTCCAGGGGTGGAAGCCATCCACGTCCTTGTCGGGACGGATGGCCTCGATCACCTTTTGCGCGTCGATGTGCTTGGGCAGCGGCAGCTGGACCAGAATGCCATGCACGGCGGGATCGTCGTTCAGGCCCTCGATCAGGGTCAGCAGCTCGGCCTCGCCGGTATCGGCGGGCAGCTTGTGCTCGAACGAATTCATGCCGCTTTCCACCGTGCGCTTGTGCTTGTTGCGCACGTAGACCTGGCTGGCCGGGTCTTCGCCCACCAGCACCACCGCCAGGCCGGGCACCACGTGGTGGGCATCGCGGATCTGGTGAACGCGGGTGGTGATTTCGTCGCGCAGCGTGGCCGAGAAAGCGTTGCCGTCGATCAGCTTGGCCCGGGTGCAATTGCCTTCGGTCATGGGAGCTTCGCCATCCATTGGTCGAGGCGAGCCTGCAGTTCCTGCGGCTCGCCGGTGATGAGGAGTACCTTGCGGCGGTCGGTCGCGCCCTGGACGATGTCGATCGTCGATTTGGGCACCCGCCATTCCTTGCTCAACAACTTGATGAGGGCAGCGTTCGCCTTGCCGTCCTCGGGCACCGTGGTCACCGACACCTTGAGAACGGTGCCGCCATCGGCTTCCGGCGCCAGCCCGTCGACGCGGTCGCGCGCGGCCTTGGGCGTCAGGCGAATCTGCACCCTGACGCCGCCGGCCACCACGGCGACCGGCGAGCCGGTCATAGGGTGATCACCAGACGCAGCAGGTTTTCGATCACCATCTGAACGAACAGGATGATCAGCCACAGCGCGATGGGCGACAGATCGACCGGCCCGAAATCGGGCAGAATGCGCCGCAACGGCCGTAGCACCGGCTCGGTCAGCCGCGCCAAGATATCGCCGATGGTGCGCACCGCATGGTTATAGCTGTTGACGACGCCGAAGGCCTGCAACCAGCTGAAGACCACGGTGGCCAACACCACATACCAGTAAATCTTCAGCGCGATCAGAATGACCGTCAGCAACGGAACGAGAATGACGTCCATCGGACAGGGACCCCAGGTTTGGTTGCGCGCGGCGCCAACCCTACCCACTGCGCGTCCGTCGCGCAAGAGGAGGGGGCGCGCCAGAGGAGGGAGCACCGTCACCCGGATGCCCCAGGCGGCGACGTTGCCGCGATGCCCGAAGCCACACTTGACAGGGGGTGGAGCTTTGCCTATTTTCGGCGCCTCGCGTGGGGCTGTAGCTCAGATGGGAGAGCGCCGCAATCGCACTGCGGAGGTCAGGGGTTCGATTCCCCTCAGCTCCACCAACGCATTTCAAAGGGGGCTGGCCAATTTTTGGCCGGCCCCTTTTTCGTGACGGTGACCGTACCGCGATGATGAACTCCGCCGCTCTGCTCTGGCGAGCTTCGCTCCAGGCGATTTCCGGCCGCAACGTGCGCGCGCTGGTGTTTCCGCTGCTGTTGCTGGCCGCCGCCGCGCCGGTTCTGGCCGGGTCGGTGCCGCCGCTGGCGGATTTCGTCAACCATCTCGCCCGCATGCACATCCTGGCGCACGTCGGCAGCGACCCGCTGCTGGCCGAGCTGTATCGGGTGCAGTGGACGGTGATCCCCAACCTGATCATGGATGCGGTGGTGCCGCCGCTGGCGCGGGCGTTCGGCATCTATGCGGCCGGGCAGATGTTCGCGCTGGTGACCCTGGCGCTGCTGGCCACCGGGCCGATGGCGGTGCATCGCGCCCTTTACGGCCGCGCCTCGCCGCTGCCCATGGTGGCGTTCCTGTTCCTGTACAACGGCATCCTGCTGTACGGGCTGATGAACTATCTGCTGGGCCTGGGCATCGCGCTGTGGGGGCTGGCGGCGTGGATCGCCTTGCGCGAGCGTTCGGTGTGGCTGCGCCTGCCCTTGGCCTTCGCCATCGTGCTGGCGCTGTTCTTCTGCCATCTGTTCGACGTCGGCCTGTTCGGGCTGGCGGTGGGCAGCCTGGAGCTGTGGCGCTGGCGCAACCGGCGGCCGCTGAACCTGGGGGGCATGCTGCGCGACGGCGTTCTGCTGGCGCTGCCGTTCGTGCCGGTGCCGCTGCTGATGCTGGCCAGCCCGACCATGGGGCTGTCGTCCGATGTGCTGTGGCTGCCCCAGGGCAAGATGGACGGCGTTTATTCCATCTTCCAGCTTTACGGCGACGTCACCGACATGGTGTTCGCCCTGGTGCTGGGCGCCGGCGCCATGTGGCTGACCCGGCGGCGGCTGTTGCGGCTGCATCCCGCCGGCTGGGTGCTGTTCGTCGTCAGCGCCGCCATCTTCCTGGCCATGCCGCGGGTGCTGTTCGGGTCGTGGCTGGCCGACCAGCGCATGCCCATCGCCATCGTCTTCCTGATGATCGGCTTTCTGAAGCCCGCCGACGGACGCACGCTGGGGCCGGCCTTTTACGGCGTGCTGATCGCCGCCTGCCTGTTCCGCTTCGTCGATGTGCAGGCCCATTGGCTGCAACTGGCCGACCGTTACGACCAGTTCCGCGCCTCCACCGCGTCGATCGCGCCGGGCGCCTCGGTTCTGGTGGCCACCGCCGACCAGCCCTCGGGCACGGAAACCGCCAACCAGGCGGTCAGCCACGCCCCCTGTCTGGCGGTGATCGAGCGCGGCGCGCTGGTGTCCACCATCTTCAGCGTGCCCGGCAAGCAAATCCTGAACATCGCACCGACCAAGCGCGATCTGGTGGACGCCGAAGACGGCGACCCGCCCACCGTCAGCCAGATGCTGGCCGCCGCCGACGGCCCGGTTCCCGGAACCCGCCGCTATTGGGATCGCTGGCCGCAGCGTTACGATTACGTCTATGTGCTGTACACCCACCGCGGCGACGACAGCCCCGACCCGGAAACGCTGCTGCTGCGCGCCGAGGGTGACAATTTCCAGCTTTACCAGATCCGCAAATAACCACGCGCGGCCGGCGCGGGGTATGGCCAAGCCCTTGGCCGATCTGCGATTGGCGGCTATGATCGCGAAGCCATAGCGCGGGGTTTGAGGGCATGAAATACCGATTCAGGCAGGATCGCCGCTTCGACGACCGCCATCCCGGAACCGGCCTTGTGGCCGCCATCGGGGACGAGGAGTTCGAGGTGCAGGACATCTCGATCGGCGGCATGAAGGTGCCGCTGCCCGCCGGCCACCGCATGTGGCGCGGACAAAATGTGGACTTCGAACTGCGTTCGACCCGCTGGCCGGACATGAAGATCGCCTTTGGCAAGGCCGAGGTGCGCGCCGTGGTCGGGGCGACGGTGGCGCTGCAATTCGTCCGCCCGTCCTATGACCTGATGAAATGCGTCAGCCGGCACGTGGCCGGGCTGGTGTGGGGCGACCAGCCTTACGGCTACTGAAACCACCCCGAAACGACAAAGGGGCCGCCCCCAGCGAGGACGGCCCCTTTTCATGTTCACGCGGGATAGCGGTATCAGTTGGCCTTGGCGCCCGGCGCCACTTCCGCCTGAAGCTGGGCGACCTTCTTGCGCATGGCGGCCAGCAGCGCCTCGATCTGACCACCCGAGCCCTGGATCACCGACGAATATTCCGAACGGTGAGTAAAGGCCATGGACGCACCTTCCACCTTGATATCAAGGACGCGGAAAGTGTCGCCGGCCTTGCGGACGCGCCAGGCGACGGCGATGGGCTCGAGCCTTGCGCGCTTGATGCGCGATTCCACCAGCAGATCGGTTTCGCCTTCGGGCTGCACACCCAGGATTTCCAGGGTCTCGCCCGAATATTCCTTGAAGCGGCGGGTCCAGGTGTAGACCTGGATGTCCTCGAACAGACGCAGGAATTCCTGCTGCTGCTCGGCGGTGGCGACGCGCCAATAGCGGGCCAGCACCAGCCGCCCGATCTCGGGCAGGTCGAAGGTGTCGACGAACAGCGTGCGGAAACGGCGCGCGCGTTCTTCGTCGGTCAGCCCCTTGACCGCCACGGTGTTCATGGCGGTGTCGGCCAGCCGCTGAATGAAGGCACGGGCGTCGGCAATGGTGTCGGCACGGGCCGGCAGGCCAACGGACGCGATGGAGGCAGCCGCAGCAAAGGCGGCGATCAGGGAACGGCGGGACAGCATGGGACGCTAGTTGCTCGTGTTCGAGGACGAGTCCGAAGAGCTGAGGCTCGGCGCCGGCACCTTGTCGATCTTGGGGCCGTTGGCCACGTCCGCCGCGCGGCGCTGACGGTACAGCGAGCGCATGGCGGCGTAATAGTCCAGCGAGGACTTCTGAATCTCGTCCAGGGTGTCCAGATAGGCTTCACGCTTGTCAACACCGCCGACGCCGGTCCGGGTCCACATGGCCCAATCGCGGCCGGTATTGTCCATCCAGATGTCGAACGGATCGGCCAGCCACTCGGCGGCCAGGCCGCCGGCGTCGCGCGGGTTGGACGGCCCCAGGATGGGCAGCACCAGATACGGCCCCTCGCCCACGCCCCAAACGGCGAAGGTCTGGCCGAAATCCTCGTCATGATAGGGGATGCCGCCCGGGCTGGCGACGTCGAACAGGCCGCCGATGCCGAAGCCGGTATTGAAGGCGAAGCGCATCAGCGTCTGGATGGCGCGGTCGGGTTCGCCCTGCAGCACGTCGTTGGCCAGGATGATGGGCGAGCGCAGATTGTTGAGCAGGTCGCGCACGCGCTCGCGGCCGAAGGCCGGCACCACCTCGCGATAGCCCTGCGCCAGCGGCTTCAGCAGCGCGCGGTCGACGGCGTCGTTGAAGTCGA
>DATGXU010000602.1:0-7285 GCA_035298685.1 Magnetospirillum sp.
GATGCAGGCCAGCGCGTCCTTGCGGCTGACGACCCGCGAATATTCCAGAATGTCCGAAATCAGGCTGCTCATCTGTTTGCCGCTGTCGACGATGAAGCGGATGAATTCGTCCGCGTCTGAATCCAGCGCGCCTTTGTACCGGCGCTCCAGCATCTGCGAAAACAGAACGATGTTGCGCAAGGGCGTTTGCAGATCGTGCGAGGACACGTAGGCGAATTGTTCCAGGTCCAGGTTGGACCTCTGCAGTTCGTCGTTCTTTTCAATCAGCATCTGCTCGGCGGTCTTGCGATCGGTAATGTCTTCGTAGATGCCAAGGACGCCGATGACCTCGGACCTTTCGTTCTTCAGCGGGATTTTCGAGGTGCGGACCCACATCACCCTGCCGTCCTGCGACTGCACCTGCTCGTCGAAGAACAGCTTGGGAAGGCCGGTTTCCATCACCGCCCGGTCATCGGCGCGGTACATCTCGGCTCGGTCCGCCCAGGCCATTTGATAATCGTCTCGGCCGATCATCTCTTCCGGCGAGGAATAGCCGGCATCGCGGGAAAACAGCGGATTGCAGCCCAGGTAGCGCAGCGACCGGTCCTTCCAGAAAATCCGGATGGGCACGGTGTCGATGATCGTCTGCAGCAACTGCCGAGACTGCTGAAGCTCTTTTTTGGCGGCTTCCTCTTTCATCCGGGCGACGCCCATCTCGCCGATCAGGTGGGTGAGGCGGGTGAAGAAGCCCATGATCAGGCGGACTTGCTGATCGGAAAACACCGGGACCCGGCTCAAGGCCCCCAGATACTCGTCCTTGGGGAAGCCGAATTGACGAGCTTGGGCCTCGAACGCCTCGGCGTCGGGCGGGCTTGTCAGGAATTGGCCGGTAAAGAAATTGCCCACGTGCTCGCCCATGAAGACGATCGGCACGGCGACGTCGACCAAGCCGTTCCGGCATTTGTAGACGTTGTAGCTTTCTCCCTTATCGAGCCGCGCCGCCAACACGGTGTCGCTCTCTCGGCAACGGGACGCCGTCCCCGGATTGACACGGTGGAACCGGGTGCAGATGTCCTGCCACCCGGTGGCGATGAGAATGTTGCCTTCCAGGTCGAGGATGGCCGTCACCGCGCCGGTCAGGGCGGTGAACTGTTCGCAAAGCTCTTGCAGCTCGGCAATCGGCAAAAGGTCAGAGAGTTTCACCGCATTCCCTCCTGGTCGCAAGGCTGGGAGTTCAGGTAACGGTCATTATTTCTGCTATTGAGAATAACGCGTTTTGGCCGCAACTGGAAGGCTGGTGCGGCTGTATCCAAATAATCTTCTTGATGTATTATGTGTTATTTCATGTTCAACCGATTGCATGCCGTTGCAAACACTTTGGCGTCACTCGTCGGCGACTTCCGTGCCTGGTCAAGGAACTGGCGGGCGATCACGGAGGGCGGCTGGAAAGGCGGTGATCATGCCAAGGACGGCCGCCATGTAGGGGCATCCTTGAACGATGGGGTGTGCTGTGCCAAACGGTTGGATCGGCTGAGGAGGCACGCGACCGGCATCAAAACAGCCAAATGCGACCTAACGAAAACAATGGCTTACCGGCAGATCGTGGACGGCCTCAAGAAGGGGCGAACGCCATGCCGGGATTTGGTACTTTGAGCCCGATTTCGACATGGGAATGCCGGGCTGGCCGGTGTGCGGGCTGATGATGAGATTGCCGACCAGCAACTTTGCGACGGCCACGTATCTGCATCAAGAGACAACGGGGGGGGGCAGACGGGGGGCGAATAGCCGCGTGGCGCCCCGCCGACCAACTTTTGTCGGCGGGGCGCATGCATTATTGGCAAGCCTTGATTTGAGCGTTGAAGCCTTCCAGGAATCCTGGATGGGATGCCAGGAAAACCTTGCTGAAATACACACCGAGCGGACGGTCGCTGTGCTGGGCTGCCGTGAAGCCAGCTTCGGTCGCGCCCGCCCCGGCGACAGCATCCTTGAAGACGATTTCGTTGGCCAATGCGGCCTCGATACGCCCCGATTGCAGCATCTTAACCAACGCGTCGGTGTTTTGAAGCTTCTGGGGGGCGGAGAAGCCGTTCTCCTCAAGCCACTTTTCCATGGATGACCCGGCCAGCACGCCCACCTTTGTGGCCTTGTTGCTTACATCCACAGTCTTGCCGGCCTGGCTGTACCACTTCCACACCTGCGGGATGAAGGGCTGCGACATTTCGGCGAAGGCGTCGCGGTCGGCGCTCTTCGACGCGGCAAAGAAACCGCCGGCAGCGCCGTCGGCTACTTCCTTCTGAGCGCGGTTCCACGGCAGCACGCTGAATTCCGCCTTATGGCCCATCTTATCCAGGATGCAGGTCACCGCCTTGACTGCAATGCCGTCCAACTGGCCATTGGTTACGCTCTGATAAGGCTTCCATTCCTGGGTAGTGAGTTTGATGGTTTCAGCGGATGCCCGCTGGGGCGCACCGGCGATGAGCGACAGCGAGATAGCCGCCGCCGCGATGCTGATGCGTGTCATGTCCTTGGTCATCGAGATTATCCCCCTTCTACTTCTCATAGGCGAAACGTCATGCCGCCTTAAGGTTGTTGAAGAACTGTTCCATTTCTGCCACCAGCATCTCGACGTTACGGAGTAGCCCCTTGGAACTGTCATAAATGGTCGCCGCTGAAGTCTCGTTGACGACGGCGGCCTTGCGCACGGCGGAGCTGGCGGCATTGACCTCGCCGGAGCGGTCGGCGGCCTCGACCGAATTGCGGGCGATTTCCGCCGTGGCCGCCCGCTGTTCTTCGACGGCGGAAGCGATGATGCCGTTGACCTCGTTCAGCTTGCTGACCGTGTTCCGGACGCCCGAAATGGCGTCCACCACGCTCTTGGTGGCCGACTGGATGGCATCCACCTGCTGGCGGATGTCGTCGGTGGCCTTGGCGGTCTGGTTCGCCAGCGCCTTGACCTCTCCAGCCACCACCGCAAATCCTTTGCCGGCCTCGCCGGCGCGGGCGGCCTCTATGGTGGCATTCAGCGCCAGCAGGTTGGTCTGGCCGGCGATGGCGGTGATCAGGTTAACCACATCGCCAATCCGACAGGCGGCCTCGTGCAGGCTGTTGACCGAGGAAAAGGTTATTTCGGCCTGCCTGCCGGCGCCTTGGTTGATGGTGTGCGCCTCGGTGACGATGCGGCCGATTTCCTGGATGGAGGCCGACAATTGTTCCGCGGCGCTCGCGACACTGTCCACGTTGAGCGAAGCATGTTCGGCCGCATTGGTGACCTCGGTCGACTGGCGGCCCGTCTCCCTGGCGGTCTCGGCCATGGTGGTGGCGACGTTGATCAGGTTGTGCGCCACTTGCGACAGGTCGCTGGCTAGGCGGCGCGGCCGCTCATCGAAGCCCTGCACCAGCGCCTCAATGGCCTCGCGCCGCTTGACCTCGATCTCCAGCGCCCTGGCGTGCTCGACGGACAGCTCATCGGCCGCCAATTTGTTGGTGCGAAACACCGCCAGCACATGGGCCATGGCGGCGACTTCCTTGACCTTCAAATCCGCCGGGATGTTCACATCCACATTGCCATCGGCCAGGGATTCCAGGGCCACAGTCATCTGATCGAGCGGGTCCAGCACCAGCGAATTCAGCACCTTGCGGATACCGACGATCATGATGCTCAGCATGACCACCAGCATGCCGAACGTGATCAGCACTTTTGTGCGCAGGGCGGCAGTCAGTCGGTCGGCGGACAGTGAGAACACCAATTCGCCCAGGGTGGTTTCGACGCTATCGTCGGCTTTGAAGACGATGGCTTCGCGGACCGTTACGTCGCTGCTGGTGGTGTCCGCGTTACCCCGGCTAACGATGGGCTTGCCTTGTCCATCGGTCAGGACCACGCCTTTGAAGTCTGGATCTACGGTCAATGCATCGACAAGTTTTTCCGTCTGATTCTGATCGAAAACCCATAGCGGCTGAGTCAGGGCGGCAGCCTGCAATTTGGCGGTGATTTGGGCGCGCACATCCATCGAGGCGCGTTCGGATGCAAACTCCTGTCTTAGCTGCAAGGCTGCGGTAAGCGTGATGCTGGCGGTTAAGACAATCGAGATGGTGGCCAGAATGTACCACTTGGCGCTGCGAAGCCGAGTGCCTTGCTGACACGTGTCACGCATGTCGGACATATCCCCCCAGGTCCGCTAAACTGAATGCCAGAGCATTGACACACAACATACCGGGTGCAATTTGCACGTTAATGCGTATTAACTACGTATTCCGGGGGCGGGAGGCGTGCCAACGCGTCAACCATCCTGGTCGCCGAGGGTGTTTCAATAGAAGGCACGAGAGAGACATGGCCTTGGCGGGCATGTCCCTGATGTCCTGGGGGCGCCGGCTTGAACCAAACGTTTAAGTGGTTATAATCCCAGAGAATAGTTGCCGGGGTGGTATGTCATGCAAGGTTTCGCGATATACGATGCCAAGCAGAGATACCATCCGCCAACAATAAACTGCTTCTTGATATTTTGTGAATCCTGGGGGCGGCTTTGGCGTGCGGCGCCGGCTTTGATGGTAGTGGCGCTGGCGGCGCCGGCGGCACCCGCTCGGGCGGCGGACACCGTCGTGCTGAGGACCCAAGAATGGGCGCCTTATCAGATGATCGTGGATCACAAGGCCACGGGCATTGCCGTCGATTCTGTTCGCTGCATCCTCGACCGCATGGGGCTGCGATCTGAGATCTCAGTGCTGCCTTGGGGGCGCGCCCAAAGGGAAGTCGCCCGCGGCAGCGCAAGCGGCTTCTTCGCCGCCTCTCGAAGCACAGCCCGCGATGCTTACGCCGAGATGTCGGCGCCTTTCATTCCGCAGGTCTGGCGGTGGTACAGCCAAGCCGACTCAGTCGTTGATATCCATAACAAGGCGGTGAAGGTTGGTACACTAGCCGGCTCCGGGATGGAGCGGTGGCTGAAAGAGGACGGCTACACTACTGTGGCGGCGCTGAAGAGCGAAACGGCGCTGGTGAGGATGTTGCAAAAAGGGCGCATCCAGTTGGCTTTGTCCAATGACGCAGCCTTCAGATACTCGCTTTCCGCCGCCGGCATCGCCGAAAGCAAGTTCCAGTCGGTGCTGCACAGCAGCCGGCCGCTCGGGGTGTATTTCGGCAAGGCGTTCCTGGCAGAGCGGCCCGGCTTCCTGATCGCCTTCAACCAGAACATCAAGCATTGCGCTAGGACCCTGTCTAATTGAACACGTTCTTCAGGTGGAAGGCAGAGTGGATGATGTCGCCCAGGCTGCGGGCCTCCATCTTGTCGAACACTCGGCCCCGATGGGCTTCGGCGGTTCGCACGCTGATCGATAATGTGCCCGCCAGGGTCTTGGTTGACAGGCCATCTGCCAGCAACCAGTAAATCTCGCGCTCTCGGTCGGTCAGGCGCTGGAATTTGCGGATGGCGTCGACGGCCGTGCCATAATTCTGGCGGATGCCTTGGTGGTGGTGGCATGCCTGCGCCACCAAGGTCAGGACCTTGTCGTTGTCGCAGGGTTTTTCGACGAAATCGAACGCTCCCATCTGCATGGCCCGCACCGCCGATTGCACGTTGCCATAGGCGGAAATCAGAATGGCCGGAGCGTCGTGGCCCTTGCGGCGGGCCATCTTCATGGCATCGATGCCATTGTCTTCGCCCAGGCGCAGATCGATTAGTGAACAGCCCAGCAGCAGCGGGTCGTGGCCGTCCACGTAGGCCGCGATGGACTCATAGCAGCGCACTTCATACCCGCCCGACCGCAAAAGCCATTCACTGGCGTCCCGGTACCCGGAATCATCGTCGACCACTGCGATCACGAACGGCACTTTTCGCCCATCCTATGCTGCGACGATGGGAAGCCGGAACTGGACCAGCGCGCCGCCCTGGCGGGCGTTGGCAATATCCAGCTTGCCGTAGTGCATCTCAAGGATGCTGCCTGCGATGGAAAGGCCCATTCCAGAAGCGACATTCTTGGTCGATAGGAACAGCGTCCGTTCCGCCTCGATGATGTCCTGCGGGAATCCCGGGCCGTTATCGGCCAATTTGAACAGGGCCTGATTGGCATGCTGGCGGATCGACAGCGTCACATCGCGCTGTCCCGCCGGATTGGCCGCCAGGGCCTCGCAGGAATTGCGGACTAGGTTGACCATGACCTGCTGCAGGTTGGTGGCGCTGCAGGCGACCAGCGGCCCCGGCAAGGGGGCGTCAATATGGATGCTGACCGCGTTGTCGTCGCAGATCTGCTGCAACAGCGGCCGGACGTCTTCGAGGATTTCGCCCAGACGTGCGGGTGTCAGCGCAAATTCCACGGCATCGGGGGGCGTCTGGTTCGAAGCCATGATCTCGCGCACCCGCATCACCTCGCGGCTCATTCTCTCGATCAGGACCGGCAGATCCTGGGGGTTCAGGGTCCCGGTCTTGATCTGCCCGTGCAGCAACTGGACGTAGGTGGAGACGCAGGCGAGCGGCTGATTGATCTCATGGGCCAGCTTCGCCGCGGTTTCCTGGGTGGTGAAATGGCGATAGGCCCGGTCCAACGAGGCCTCCTGTTGCCGCAGCTTGCGCAGCGCCCATTCCCGTTCCCGTGCGGCGCGTTCGATGCTCGACGACATACTGTTCAGGGCCGACACCAGATCATCCAGTTCATCCTCGGTGGAAGGTTTGGTGCGTCGCAGGGTCACGCATTTGGCGCCCATCGCCGGGTCATAGCCCCGGAAGTGACCGCTAATAGTCATTAGGTGACGGGTTACGGTCCGATGGAATACGAGCAACAAAAATGTTGAAACGAAAAAAGTTTGAACGCCCTGAGTCAGCATGATGATAATGGCTCTGGCTTCGATGCGATAATAAATGTCGGACAAGTCCGCCTCGACGATAAGGCGGCCGATCGCTTCGTTCCCGCTGGTCGCCCATCCCTGCGGTGCCGAGATATCGTATACACGCTCCATGCCGCCATTGGCGGCCCGCGACCCTGCCGACAGCGAGACGCTGGATTCGGCCGGGCCGATTTCCTGCACCTCGACATAGGTGATTTCCGGCAGGCTGAGGATCCCGTGGACCAGCAGAAGCGTCTCGTCGGCGTTGGTCGTCCACAGGCTGGACCCCAGGCTGCCCAAATAACTGATCTGGATCTCGTCGAACCGCTTTTTAATGGCGCCGAGTTCGGCCCGATATTCCAGATACAGCTGGGCGACGGTCAAAGCCAAGGTGACCACTGCGCTGAACAGCACAATGCCGACGGCCATCCTCCAGCCGATGCCGCGTCTGACGCTCAGCCACCGAATACGGATTTACCGATCCCCCCCCCCCCA
>DATGXU010000603.1:0-4232 GCA_035298685.1 Magnetospirillum sp.
CCTCGACCACTTGGCCGTCGCGCATGTGCACCACCCGGTCCACCGCCGCCGCCTCGGCGACCATGGGATCGTGGCTGGTCATCAGCACGGTGCGGCCGTCCTGCTTCAGCCCGGCGACGATGGCGAGGAACTGGCGCGACCGCTCGCTGTCCAGGTTGGCGGTGGGCTCGTCGGCGATGACCACCTGGGGGTCGTTGATCAGCGCGCGGGCGATGGCGACCCGCTGGGCCTCGCCGCCCGACAGCCATTCGGCCATGGATTGCGCCTTGTCGGCCATTTCCAGCCGTTCCAGCAAATCGAGCGCGCGGCGCCGCAGCCGGCCATGGTCGCCGCCCAGCGGATAGGCCGGCACCATGACGTTTTCCAGCGCGCTGATGCCGGGCAACAGGTTGAAGTTCTGGAACACGAAGCCGAAGGTCTCGCGGCGGATATGGGTCAGGAACCGCTCGGGCAGGGCCGAAATGTCCCGCTCGCCCAACCGCACGCGCCCCGAACTGGGCCGCGCCAGACAGCCGATGATGGTCAGCAGCGTGGTCTTGCCCGAGCCGCTGGGGCCGCGCAGCACGGTGACCTTGCCCGGCGCAACGGTCAGGTCGATGCCGTTCAGCGCCTTGAATTCGTTATGCCGGCCTTGGTTGAAGACCTTGGTCACCCCGTTCAGCGTGATCATCGCATCACCTGATCGGGATCGACGGTGGCGGCGCGCCAAATGGGCACCACGGTCGCCAGCGTGTAGGGAAACACGGTGAAGAAGAACAGGGTGGCCACCTGCAATTCGTCGACGAAGGGAACCAGCCGGAATTGGGGGTAAAGGGTGCTCCAGCCCTTCAGGACCGGTTCGAACAGCGGCGCGCCAAGCACGAAGACGTGCCCATAGGCCAGCACATAGCCACCCAGAAAGGCCGCCAGCGACACCACCGCCCCTTCCATGGCCTTCAGGCGGATGACGTCCGCCGTCTCCCAGCCCACCGCCTTGAGGATGCCGATCTCGCGCCGTTCCTCGGCCGACAGGCCCGACGCCTTTTCCCAGGCGAAGATGCCGAATGCCAGAATGGCCCCGGCCAGCAGCACCAGCACCATGCCTTCGCGCCAATCCAGCACCGATTCGTAGGTGCGGCGGATTTCCTCGCGCAGGATGATGCGGGTGTCGGGCAAGGCGGCGTCGATCTTTTCCGCCACCATGCGCACCTCGCGCCGGTTCCTCACGCTGACGGCGACGTCGTTGAAGCGGTCGGCGGGAATGCCGAACAGGCGGCGGTAATCCGCTTCCGACACCAGGAACAGGTCGGCGGACACCAGCGCCGATTCGCCGTCGATGATGGCCTGGACTTCGAACGGCACCAGTTGGCCGTCATGGGCGCGAAAGCTGAGAAGGTCGCCCACCGCCGCCCCGCGCAGTTCGGCGACGCCGCTGCCCACCACCACCTTGCCCGGGGGCACCGGCTGGTCGCGCGGCACCATCAGGGTGTAATTGGCCGCCGCCGTGGGATCGTAAAGATAGCCCCACAGCCGCCCCTCGGCGGATTTGACGCCGCGCACCTGGCGGATGGCCTCGACGTGGGCGGCCGGCACCAGATCGTGACGGCCGGCAACCATGCGCTGCACCAGAACCTCGGGCGTGCCCGCCAGCAGCAGCGACGCCTCGCGCCGCAGGGCATGGGAAAACAGCATGACCGAGGCCAAGGCGGCGACGATCACCGTGTAGACCGCGAACAAGGCCAAGGTCTTTCCCAGCCGCCGCCGCAACGACGACAGTGCGAAATCCAAGAGCGCGCGCTGGCGGTTGAACCAGAGTTTGCTCACCGTTCACCCCCCAAGACGGCAGGCGGCAGCACCGAACCGGACGGAAAATGCTCGAGGGCCAGCGGGTGGTCCTGGAACGGGGCGTTATGGTCGGCCTGGCTGGGATGGCGGGTGTAGCGGGCCTCGGTGAACAGGGCCAGATCGGTCAGGCCCAAACGCTCGACCAGCTCGGCCTGCCGCGCCAGGGAGGCCCTGCCCTGATCAACACCCTGGCGGGCGTGGACGAAGGTTCCGGCCACCGCAAGGCAAGCCAGGGCCAAGGCGGCCAGCGCCAGATCGGCGGGACGCACGGGGAAATGCTGACGCTCCGCCGGGGCGGGCGCATGGTCCTGTTGCACGGAAGGGAACTCCGCTCACGTGGAAAAGCCGGCGGGCGCGCGGATACGCACCCGATGTTTTTCACGTGATGGAGGGCGGCCCGCGGGATGGCAGGGGCGGATGGGCGCCGGTTTGCGGTGCAAACGGCCCCGGGGCCTCGGGCCAGCTCGACGCCTGGACGCGGCCGGGGAAGGCCGGCGACACCTGCCGCACCGGTTGAACCAGCAGCCGCGCGCCGTCGGGCAACTGGCACAGCGGGCATTGACGGCATTCGGCGCCATCGGGCACGGCGGCAGGCGCCTGATCGCCATGGGCCGAACAGGTGGGCGGAAACAGCCCCTGTTCAACCCAGGCGGCTTGGGGCTGGGACAACGGCACCAGCAATTGCGCCACCACGCCGACCACGGCCAGCCACGCCGCAAGTCGGCGCAATGCCGACCCGGCGAAACAGCGGCCAAGACCGATGGTCAAAACGTGCGGCATCCAGAAACCCCACCCAGGCGCGGAAGTCTTCCAACGCCATGCGCGCCCAAAGCATTACCACGTCGGGCGCGGCGGAACCAGAGGAAGGAAAGCATGGTCGCCCGTGCGCCTCGGCCCGCCGGCGCTAAACGCTTGTGCGTGCAGCACCTGCATTTCACAACTTTCTATTGCAGCAATAGACCATTGACAGAATACACCCACACATCGCACTGTAGATACAGACATTACCACATATTCGTGGTGTAAATTCAAGGGGAGCAGCCGCATGTCGTTCACCACCCTTCTCAAGCAGGCCTGGCGCGTCGGTGCCGCCGCTGCCGTCGCCTTCGGCTTGACCACCACCGCTTATGCCGCCGACAAGCTGGACGAACTGAAGATCGACTTCGCCTATTACAACCCGGTTAGCCTGGTGCTGAAGGACAAGGGCTGGCTGGAAGACGAGCTGAAGGCCGACGGCATCAAGGTGCGCTGGGTCCACTCGCTGGGCTCGAACAAGGCGCTGGAATTCCTCAACGCCAAGGGCCTGGATTTCGGCTCGTCGGCCGGTGCCGCCGCCCTGCTGGCGCGCATCAACGGCAACCCGGTGAAGTCGGTCTATGTCTATTCCAAGCCGGAATGGACCGCGCTGTTGACCCAGAACGGCTCGGCCATCCAAAAGGTCGCCGACCTCAAGGGCAAGCGCATCGCCGCCACCCGCGGCACCGACCCGCACATCTTCCTGATCCGCACCCTGGCGGAAAACGGCCTGACCGAGAAGGACGTGAAGGTGGTGCTGCTGCAGCATCAGGACGGCCGCCTGGCCCTGTCCAAGGGCGACGTGGACGCCTGGGCCGGCCTGGACCCGCTGATGGCGCAGGCCGAGCTGGACGACGGCGCTCGCATTTTCTATCGCAATGCCGAGATCAACACCTGGGGCGTGCTGAACACCCGCGAGGATTTCGCCGCCGACCACCCGGAACTGGTCGCCAAGGTGCTGCAGGCCTATGAAAAGGCCCGCGCCTTCGCCATCGCCAACCCGGCGGAACTCAAGCGCATCATCACCGAGCAGGCCAAGCTGACCGATGCGGTCGCCGCCCGCCAGCTGGAACGCACCGATCTTTCCACCGCCGCCATCGGCCCGCGCCAGCAGAAGACCATCGAAGGCGCCGGCATCGCGCTGCAGCAGGCCGGCGTGGTGCCCGCCGAGGTCAACGTGCCCGCCACCGCCGCCGCGCTGGTCGACGCCAGCTTCGTCACCAAGCTGGGCATCAAGTGAGCAACCCCGTGACCGCCCCCGCCAATTCCTCTGCCGTCGCCGCCGCTCCCGTTTCGGGGGCGGCGGTCGGGCCGGCCAAGTCGTTCAGCGCCAAATGGCTGATCGGCTTCGCCCTGCCGCTGACCCTGGCGCTGGGCTGGGAATTGGCGGTGGCGCTGAAGTTCAGTGACGGCCGGCTGTTGCCGACCCCGTCGAAAGTGATCATGACCCTGGTGGGCCTTGCCAAGAACGGCGAGTTGCAGGACCACATCCTGGCCACCCTGCAGCGCGTCGCCCTGGGCTTCGCCTTCGGCGTCGCCGCCGCCACGGTGATTGGCGCCGTCAGCGGCTATTGGACCGGCGTGCGCCGGGTGATCGACCCCACCCTGCAGGC
>DATGXU010000604.1:0-8352 GCA_035298685.1 Magnetospirillum sp.
GTTTGACTGGTTGGGGCGCGGCGGCGAGGCCGCGCGCTGGCGACCCGCCGCCAAAGCCGCCCGCAAGTTCGTTTCGGAACAGTTTCTTTCCGGAACGGGTCGTTTTCTGATCGGCACGTTGCCCGACGGCCGCAGCCCCAACCGGGCCGGCTCGGGCCTGGATTCCCAAGTATGGCCGTTGCTGCTGGACGACGCGCCGGCGCCATGGCGGCGGGCCTTGGCCTATGTGCGCCACGCCCATGCCAGCAATGGCGGTTTCGATTTCAACGACGACCGCGACGGCATCTGGTGGGAGGGCACCGCCCAGGTGGCACTGGTGCTGGCCGCGACGGGCGACTGCGCCGGGGCGCGTGTTCTTGTGGCCGCGCTCGGGCAGCAATTCGCCCCCGGCGGGCTGATCTGGGCGACCTCGGTGCCGCGCCTGACCACCGGGCTGGCCCTGGCGCCCGACAGCACCACCGCCGACTTCTTTTATTATCGCCGTCCCCATTTGGGGGCGACGGCGTGGGCGGTGCTGGCCGCCCGCGCCTGGAATCCGTTCACCGGCGGTCCCGTGCGTTAGGCTGGTTGTTTGGCTGCTTCGGCCAGGGTTATAGTAATCGCGGGGTTGGAAAAGGGCAGAACGCAGGCGCGGCCAAAGGACGCGACTTTTTGGGGGGTGCCATGGGAATCGGCAGAATTGCCTCGTTCCTGTCGTCGCTGTCGCCGGCCGCCGATGCGGCCGCCGCATCGGCTGCGGCCGATCAGGTGCCGGAGGAACGCGAGCGCAAAACCGATGCGCTTTCAGAACAATCCAGCACCGCCGACAAGGAGCGGCGCGGCGATCCCAATGATTTGGCCGCGCAATTGCAGACCATGGTCACTGCCGTGCGCACGCTGAACGAAAACGCCGTCCAGCAGGGCGCCGCCGTGGCGGTGTCCGCCGCCGGCAGCGAATTGCGCAACGCGGTCACCGGCCTTAGTCACCTGTTGGCGGCGGTGGACGCCAACGCCCTGGCCAACGGCGCCGCCACCCCGGTGCGCGAGGCGGCGGGGGTAATCGACGCGGTGGAAAGCGGCTTGGTCGGCACCCAGGCCGCCGCGCAGCAGGTGATGCGCAATTTGCCGGCGGCCCAGGCCCAGCGGGCGCAGGAGGCATCGGATCGTTTCCAAGCCGAAATGCGCGGCGCCATCAAGCAGGTCAGGGGCGTGCTGACCGACCTCAACGTCCGTCCCTGACGCCTGCGTTGGCGGCCATTGAGGCTGCGGCCAAGGGCGCGGATGCGCCCGCCCGGCGAGGGCTGAACGTAATTTTAGATCATCGAGAGCCGAATTTGACGCTCGATGATCATTGCGGCTGCGTCAGGGTGTGCAGCGCCGACGACACCGCTTCGCCGCCGGAATGACGTAGCGGCACATAGGGGATGTCCCAGCGGCGGCATTCGCTTTTCACTTTGCGCAAGGCGGCGTGGCTTATGCATTCCACCGGAAACAGCACCAGATCGGCGCGGCGCAGCAAGCTGCCCAGCCGTTCCATGCTCTCTTGCAGACCGCCGTCGTGATACAGGAAATCGCCGTTGCAGTCTTCGACACGGCGGCGCAGGAAGGCGGCGTTGCGATCGCGGCCGCCCACGAACAGAACGCGGCGTCCATGGAGATTGATGGGTTTCCCGGTCATGGCGGGTCCTTTCACCTGGCGGCACATTTCACACAATGTGCCGACTGATTGCTTATAGTCAATCTACTAGAAAAAAGACTATATGCAAGCGACCCGGCGCGCAAGGGTTCTCGCTGCCGGTCATGGGCGTGAAAATCCCCGAAAACGCCTAAACGGTGGCAGCGGACGGCGGAATGCCTTACAAGACGGCAATCCGTTGCGGCGCGAGGGGCTGATGGGGGCACGGGTCGAGGATTTTCTGACGGGCTTGCTGGACGGCTGCACCCAATTGATGGATCGCTGGAAACAGCGGCATCGCCCGGGCCAGGATTGGCAATTGGCCCGCCTGACCTGTTGGGACGGGCTGGCCCGAGTGCTTCCCGCCGACCTGACCGGTCCCAACGGCCCCGCTTTGGATCTGGACCCCGCCGCCTATCGCCTGATGTGGAGCGAATCCAGGGCGCTGCATGTGCTCGAACATGTGGAGCCGGTCAAACCCATCGGCATGCCGGCCCTGATTGAAAGGCTGTATGCGGTGGTGGCGTCGCGCTTCGACCCGCCGACGCCCTTTGCCGACGATGCCGCCCGCGCCACCGTGGTCGCCTGGTCGGCCCGTCACACCACCCCGGCCGGGTTGCCGCAATCGGCCATGGCGTTGGTGGATTTCGTGCAATCGGCCCCGCTGCAGGCGCGCGACGCCCAGATGGCGGCGTTGCTGTCGTCGGTGTTGCCGGCGTGGGCCGGGCTGCCCATGGTCCATGTTCTGCCCCCCGACGGCCGGGCCGAGGAAGGTTTCGCCCATGCTTTGGCCGCGGCCTGCGACGGCGAGGACGGCGCCTGGATCGCCTATTACCTGGGCCGGGCCCGGCGGGTGCTGAAGCGCATGCCGACACTTCTGGACGGCAGCGATACCATCCGCACGCGCTGGGCCAGCCTGTTCCGCCGCGCCCCCTTCGACCGCGCCACGGCCGAGCATCTGGCCTCGATCCTGGTGTCGCTGCCGGTGATCACCCCAACCTTCATGGCCGACACCCATGTGCCGGGAGACGTGCTGAGCGACGCCCTGGTGCTGCTGTTCGCCGCCGACGAAGCGGTCGAGGTCGATCTGCCGGGCGGCAACAGCGTCACCATCCTGCCCGCGCCCCTGCGCCTGCTGTCCGCCTGACCCTTGCGCCCGCCCGCAGGGTGGCGCAGTCTGACTGGAAAGACTGCAAGCCGACGGGGGAAGGCGATCATGCGTCTGTATCTTGATGTGGACGGCACCTTGTTGCGCCGTGGCGGTCATGCCCGCCTGCGCGGCGAGCTGGCGCCGGCCGACCACCTGCGCCCGTTTCTCGAATGGGCGACCCGCTACTTCACCTGCACCTGGCTGACCAGCCGTGACCGCGACGGCGGCGCCGACGCCATCCGTGCCACCTTCCGCCAGGCCATCGGCCCCGGGGACGAGGCCGATGCGGTGGATGCGCTGCTGCGGCGGGTGGAACCCTCGGTCTGGCGCAGCTTTAAGGCCGAGGCCATCGACTTCGCCACGCCGTTCTTATGGTTGGACGACGCGCCCGAGGAAGAATCGCTGGATCTGCTTCAAACCCATGGGGCGGAGCGGGCGTGGATTCCGGTTGCCATCGACCAAAGGCCCGGCGACCTGTTGCGCGCCAGGATCGAACTGGAGCGCCGCCTGCCCGCCGACCTGCTGGTCAGTGCACGCTGACCGGCTCAAGCTCGTGCTGCTTGACGGCGGCGAAGGCGAGATCCCGCGACGGCGCCAGCCCCATCTGGGTGCCGTCGGCGGCATGGATGGACCAGCCCACGGTGTTGTTGACGGTGATCCGCTTGACGAATGCCACTTCGGGCAGGCCCCAGCTGGCGAAATCCGCCTCGCTCATGGGCGGACGCTGCGGTGCCGTATGCGGTGCGTTGGACATCATGTAACCTCCTTGTGCGCCGTCTCGGCGCGAACCCGAGTGCCGATCGGTCTTGCCGGTCGGCATGGCCTTTCCTGCGGGAGCGCGTAGCGGCTATTGGCCGGTTCGGGGGTGGACCTTGACGGTTCCCTCGGCGCCTACCGCCAACGTGCGGGCCGTCGATGGCGCTGTCCCTTCGATGGAAGGCGAATTGGGGGAAGACGAATTGGGCGCCCCCCCTTGGATGGGGATGCTTTTCACCCGCGGTTCGGGGCGCGGCCGCACCAGATCCACATGCAGCAGACCGTTGTCCAGGGTGGCGGAACGCACCTCGATCCCTTCCGCCAGCACGAAACTGCGCTGGAACTGACGGGCGGCGATGCCCCGGTGCAGGAAGATGCGTCCAGCCTCGTCCTCGACCTGGCGGCCGCGAATGATCAATTGGTTGTCTTCCAGGGCCACCGACAGGTCGTCCATGGAAAAGCCGGCCACCGCCAGCGTGATGCGCAGGCCGTTGTCACCGATCTGCTCGATGTTGTACGGCGGATAGCCTTCGGCCTGGGACTTGGAAACGCGGTCTAGTACGCGCTCGAAATGATCGAACCCCAGCAGCAGCGGGCTGTTGAACATGGAAAGGCGGGTCATGGCAGGGCGTCCTCCTCTGACGGCGAGCGAGAATGCATGGTTGGGCCCGAATTCGGCACCCCGTGTCGGCACCGCCCTGTCGTCAGGATAGCGGCGGCGCCTTGAAGCCATATTTTGGGGTCGAAACGCCCGCCGTCAAGACGGTGTGGTTACGGCAAGGCCTTGTCGCAGCCGTCCAGCACCTGGGCCGGGGCCACCACGCCCCGCCGCCCGAGCTCGGCGAAGCGGGCGTCCACATAGGCGCGGAATTCCTGGGCGCTGACGCGGAAATCCGCATTGGCATCGGCCTGCATCACCGGGTCCAGCCGGGCGGTGGAATAAAGAACCTGACGCCGGCGCAGGGCGCTTTCGGGGTCGGTGGGAATTTCGGCTTGCGGCAGCAGGCGGCGGCGCACGGTTTCAAGCTCGTCCGAGGTCAGCTGGCCGTCATGGTCAAGGTCGGCCAGGGCGAACCAGCGCGCGGCGTCGGCCTGCATCTCGGCCCGGTCCAGCACGCCGTCGCCATTGCGGTCGGCCGTCGCGAACCAGGCGCCGAGGGCGGCGCGGCAGTCGTCCTGGCCGGCGCGGAACGGCAGCGGCTCGCCATTGGGGCTGACGGTCCATGATGGCGGCGGTGGCTTGGGTTCAGCGGGGCGGCCCCCTCCGCAGCCGCCCAGCAAAGCCAACAACCACAGCGGCAGGATGAGCGGACGAAGGTTCATGGACGGGGGCTCCGCGCCGTGGCGCCTAGCGCCGCGACGACAGCGGTTCCGACCGCACCCTTTCGGCGGGCGCGGCGCGCGGATAATCGGTTCCCCCGGTGCCCGCGCCATAGCCGGCGGCGGCCGGCTGGGTGGCAAGGCGGTGGCCGACGATCACCGACACGGTGGCGCCCCACATGGAATTGCTTTCGATCTGCACGGTGGCGGCGCGGTCGCCGCGCACATAGGCCATCACGCTGACGCCCGAGGTGGCGGCCATGATCGGCTCCCAGCCGAAGGATGGCATCTGGGCCTGATAGAACTGGTTGGCGTCGGCGGCGCTTTTGCCCATGCGGATGATCACGCGCCCGGTCCAGCGGTCCTTGTCGCCCAGGATCAGCGACTTTTCGTTGTCCATGGTGGCGCCGGGCGGGATGGGCACGTCGGTCAGCAGGTTGAATTCCGGCTGCTGCTGCGGGTCGCCCGCCTGGGTATGGGGCAGCGAGGTGCTTGATCCGCAACCGGCAAGCAGCAGGGCGGTCAATCCGAGGACGGCGGCGCGGCGGACGGTATCAGTCATGAGATGAAAATTACAGCGAAGCACCCCCGCCGACAAGGAAAAGTCGCGAATTGCCCAAGTCCTGACCGGCGCGGGAGAAAATCACTCCAGCGGGTATTCGGCCAGTGCTTCGTATTCGGCGCCGGATCGGCCCAAATGACTGCGATAGAGGATGAAGCGGTCCACCGGCCACGGTTCGGCGGTCAGGGGCGAGTTGCGGGCGATGAAGTCCTGGATGCGGCCCAGCGGCGCGTCCTTGAAACGGGCCAGGGTGACGTGGGGCACGTATTTGCGGCCCTCGGGCACCACGCCCGCGCGGGAAACCGCGGCCTCGACCTTGGCCTGCAGGTGAAGCAAGCCGGGCGCCTTGTCCACCGCCGCCCACAGATGGTTGGGCTTGGCGCGCCCGAAGGTGCCGAAGCCGTGCAACGACAGCTGGAAACGGGGCGCGCGCAACGCGACCAGCGCCTCGTCAAGCTCGGCGGCCAATCCTTCCTCGACCTCGCCGATGAAGCACAAGGTGACGTGCAGATTGCGCGCTTCGATCCAGCGCGCGCCGGGGATGCCGCCGACCAAGGATTCCAGCCGCCGCGTCAGGTCGTCGGGCAGCGCCACGCCGGTGAACAGCCGGATCATGGCCGTTCTCCCGCCAGCACGGCCAGCACGCCGGTAAAGCCGTACAGGCGATCGCCGGAAAACTCGCCATGGCCGAAAAAGCCGATCAGCGGCACCGGCCCCAGCGCCTCGCGGATCATGGCCACTTCGCGATCGTCCTCGCCGAACATGTGGCCGCCGCGTCCGACGCACGAAAAATAGAACGCCGCCCGCACCGGCCGCCCGGCCAGCCGGAAGCTCACGTCGGCCAGCATGCGCTCCATGTCGGCGCGGGCCGATTGCGGATCGCGGCGCACGAACATCACCTGGGCGCCTTCGTCGATGCGGTCGCCCACCGCCAGCCAGCCCTGACGCGGATCGACGCCCAGCAGCATGCGCACCATGTAGTCGCCGGCATCGGAATCACCGGAATCGGACCCGGCCACCGGCACCGCCAGGTGGATGTAGCCGGACGCGCGGCGGATGTCGCGGGCGATCAACTGGCCGGCGTCCTGTTTCAGCACGTCCAGGGCCGGCCGGCCGTCCAGCGACATGATGACCCCTTCCGCTCCGGCGGTGACGCGGCGAAGGGGGCCGATGGGGGTGCAGCCCTGGGTCAGCCCGGTGACCACCGGCACCTCAGCGCCCACCAGCAGCCCGGCGATGCCGCCCGACACCACCGAATCGGCCAGTTGCGCCGGCGGCCCCGACGACGACACCAGCCCGCCGGTCAGGCTTCCCACCTGGGCGGCCAGGGCCTGCAGCAAGGCGGCCACGCCGGGGGAACGCGAATCGCCATGGGCAAGCCCCAGGCAGGGGCCATGCGAGTCCAGCCACGGGCGCAGGCGGGTGGCGATTTCCTCGGCCTCCAGGCCCCAGAACGCGCGGAAGCCATCCTCGGGCAACAGCCCGGTCATCACCGCCAGGGCGCCGCCTTCGCCCAAGGCTTCGTCGCCGGCGATCACGGTGGGCACCACCGCGCCGACCCAATGGGGGATGCGGGTGGTTTCGCGCAGGAAGGTCAGGATGCTGGACAGGTTCTGGTTGAACGCCTCGGTGACGTACAGGAACCCCACGTTGGCGGGCTGTCCGGCCAGGGTCTCCAGGCATGCCTTGGCCGCCAGACCCCAATGGTCGCCGCGCGCATGGGCGACGACGAATGGCTGGTGCGGGGTGCGGGCCTGCTCGGCCGGGTTCATCCCTTGCCTCCCGCCGGGGTGGGGCCCAGCACGGCTTTGACGCTGGGCAGGATGCGCCGCACGATCTCGGCCACGCCGTCGCGGGTGGGGTGCAGCCCGTCGGGCTGGTTCAGGCGCGGGTCGCGCGCCACCCCTTCCAGAAAGAACGGATAGAACGCCACCCGGTGGCGCTCGGCCAGCCGGGGGAACATCTGGTCGAACGTGCTGGCGTAGTCGGGGCCGTAATTGGGCGGCGCCCGCATGCCGGTCAGCAGCACCCGCACGCCGTCGGCCTTCAGCCGGCTCACGATGGCGTCCAGGTTGCGCTCGGTGATGGCCGGGTCCAGCCCGCGCAGACCGTCATTGGCGCCCAGTTCGACGATGGCGATTTGGGGCTTGTCGGCCAGCGCCCAATCCAGCCGCGCCTTGCCGCCGGCGGTGGTGTCGCCCGACACGCCCGCGTTCAGCACGGCGACGTCGTAGCCATCGGCCCTCAGCGCCCGTTCCAACTGCACGGGAAAGGCGTCGGTCGCGGCGACGCCGTAGCCGGCGGTCAGCGAATCGCCCAAGGCCAGGATGCGCAACGTTTCCGCCATGGCTTCCCCGGCATAGAGATTGACAAGCAGGGCGATGGCGCCATATCGGACCAGACCCCTGCAGAGAGCACCACGCCGCATGCCCACATCCGCTCCCGTTTCCGCGCCGCTGGTCGATCTCGGCGGCGTCACCCTCAACTTGGCGAGCTTGGCCGGCGAGGTCAACGTCCTGCGCGGCATCGACCTGTCGGTAAGCGACGGCGAGACGGTCGGCGTGGTCGGCCCGTCGGGGTCGGGCAAGTCGACCCTGCTGATGGTCATGGCCGGGCTGGAACGGGCCAGCGCCGGCCGGGTCAGCGTGGCCGGGCACGATCTGTCGGCGCTGGACGAAGACGCGCTGGCGCGGTTCCGCCGCGCCACCGTGGGCATCGTCTTCCAGGCTTTCCATCTGGTGCCCACCATGACGGCGCTGGAAAACGTGGCGGTGCCGCTGGAACTGGCCGGCGCCCGCGACGCCTTCGCCCGCGCCGAGGCCGAATTGCGCCAGGTGGGGCTGGCCCACCGGCTGGACCATTATCCCGGCCAGTTGTCGGGCGGCGAACAGCAGCGCGTCGCCCTGGCCC
>DATGXU010000605.1:0-3801 GCA_035298685.1 Magnetospirillum sp.
GGGCTGCCGGAAATCTGCATCCGTGTCGGCATGGTGACCGGCGCCATGGTGGGCGGCAGCGTCGGCGCGCGCCGCCATCTGGAATACACGCTGATGGGCGACGCGGTGAACACCGCCGCCCGGCTGGAGGCGCTGGCCAAGACCGTGCCCGGAGTGCCCGGCAGCCCCTGCCGCATCCTTGCCGCCGCCTCCACATGGCAGCGGGTCAAGACGGCGGTGGCGGCGCGGCCGGTGGGCGAACTGGCGGTCAAGGGCAAGCGCCACCCGGTCGAGGTCTATCAGGTTCTCGGGCTGGCGCACGGGCCGCAGGGTGCTCGGCCAGCCCCGCCACCTCCGCCAGCAGGCCAGCCTCGGTCACCGTGACATAGCCGTTGCGCACGGCGATCCAGCCCGCCTTCTGCCACAGGCCCAATTGCTTGTTGACGCTTTCGCGGGTGATGCCGGCGATGGCCCCCAATTGCTGTTGCGACAGCTTGACGTCGATGCACACCCCGGCCTTGGCGGGAATGCCATAGGCGCGCGACAGGTGAAGCAGCACGCGGGCCAGCCGGGCCGGCACTTCCAGGAACAGGCTTTCCTCGAACGCCGCGCTGGTGCGCCGCAGCCGCTGGCACAAGATGCCAAGCAGACGCTGGGCCATGCGCGGGTTCTGGTCCAGATGGCGCTGGAAATCGCGCCGCTCCAGCAGCAACAGCTGGCAGGTCTCCAGCGCCACCGCGTCGGCGGTGCGGGGTTCGCCGTCGATCAGCGAAATTTCCCCGAACACCTCGCCCGGCTTGATGATGTTGAGAATAAGCTCCTTGCCCTCGACCGAATGGGCACAGATCTTCACCCGGCCGGTGACCACGGCCATCATTCCGGCCCCCGCGTCACCGCGCTGGAAAATCAGTTCGTCGGCGCCATAGCGGACCACCTGGGCGTATTCGGCCAGCTGGGCGCGGTCGGCCGGGTCCAGGTGCTTCAGCAGCGAGTTTTCGGCCAGGATGGCCTGCCGGTCCATGGAAAAGGCGCGCGCCATGGTCACCTCCACCAGCGGTTAGGGCAAAGATGGGAACGGCGGGGGTGCCGCGGCCCATACCCCGGCGGCATACCCCGGACGGACGGCCACCAGCAGGGCGCGATTGCCTATATGCTGCATGTGCGGCAAGCGCGTTTTCGGTGCCCGATCATGGCGCTCGCCGGGGAGGGCCGGGCATGCTGAGGCTTTGGCTTGTGTTGGCGGTGCTGCTGCTGGTGGCGGGGCCGACGTCGTCGGCCACCCAACGCCGGGTGGCGCTGGTGGTGGGCATGGGCCAGTACGCCAATGTGCCCAACCTGCCCAACCCGCCGCGCGACGCCGCCGCCATCGCCGACAAGCTGGCCGGCCTGGGCTTCGAGGTGGACCGCCACATCGATGCCGACTACCGCGATTTCGCCAAGGCGCTACGCGAATTCGGCATCAAGGCCCAGGGGGCGGATGTGGCGGTGGTCTATTACGCCGGTCACGGCATGCAGGTGGACCGCGAGAACTATCTGGTGCCCGTCGACGCCCGGCTGGACCGCGAACGCGACCTGTTCTACGAGGCCATGCCGCTGGAGCGGGTGATGGGCGAAGCCTCGCAGGCGCGCACGCTGGGTATCGTCATCCTGGATGCCTGCCGCAACAACCCGTTCATCGAAAAGCTGTCGCGGGTGCAGACGGCACGGGCGCGGGCGGTGGCGGTGGGGGCGGGATTGGCGCGGGTGGACGAAACGCCCAAGGATACCCTGGTGGCCATGGCGACCCGCTCCGACAGCCTGGCGGAAGACGGCGACGGCGACCACAGCCCCTATGCCCAGGCGCTGCTCGCCAATCTGGACGTGCCGGGGCTGGAACTGGGGCTGTTCTTCCGCCGGGTGCGCGATCAGGTGCTGAAGGCGACCTCGGGGCGGCAGGAACCCTTCACCTTCGGCTCGCTGGGGGCCGAGCCGTTCTACTTCAACCCGCTGCCGCCCAACGCGCCGCCGGTGGTGCCGCCGCTGGCGCCCCAGGACCTGACCGACGATCCGTCGCCCAAGCCGCTGCACATCGCCGGGCTGTCCGACCCCGATGGCGACCGGCTGGTGGTGCGCATCACCGGCCTGCCCAAGGGGGGCAATCTGAAATTCGGCGACCGCGTGCTGCTGATCGGCGATTCGCTGACCACCGAACAATTGGCGAAACTGACCTTCACCCCCGACGGCAGCTTTGCCGGGCAGGCGGGGCCGCTGACCTTCACCGTCGAGGACGGGCGCGGCGGCAGCGTTTCCGGCAGCCTGTTCCTCAAGCTGGTTCCGGCCAACCGTCCGCCGATGGTCGAGGGCGACAAGACCGTGCGCACGGTGGCGCTGCCGTTGGGACTGAAGGTGCCGGTGGACCCCGATGGCGACCCGCTGTTCGTCACCGTCGCCGAGGTGCCGTCGCGCGGCGAGGTGCGGCTGGGCGCCGACCGCGTCTTGCGGCCGGGCGATCAGATCGGCCCCGAGGATTTGCCCAAGCTGACCTATGACCCCGGCCTGACCGGCGCGGGCGAGGTCGGGGATTTCGGTTATGTGGTGGACGACCGGCGCGGCGGCCGGGTCGAGGCGCGGGTGGCCATCACCGTGGGCTCGCGGCCCGAAGGCGGCGGCGCCCCCAACGTCGCCGCCACGGCGGCGAAGACCGCGGCGCAACAGACCGCCGCCCTGGCCTCGCCGCCCCGGCAACCGCCGCCGCCCAAGGCGCAGCCCATCGCCATGCCCCCCCTGCCCAAAACCGAGCAAAGCGGCGACGGCGCCCTGCGCGACTGTCCCACTTGCCCGGCCTTGGTGGTGGTCAAGGCCGGCAGTTTCATGATGGGCGCCGCCTCGGGCGACGACCCCGCCACCCGGCCGGTCCATCGGGTCAGCATCGGCCACGATTTTGCCATTGGCCGCACCGAAGTCAGCGTGGCCGAATGGCGCGACTGCGTGGCCACCGGGGCATGCAAGTCGGTGGGCGAGCCGGGCGAGGGCGACGACCGCCTGCCGGTGCGCAACGTCCATTGGCAGGACGCCCAGGATTACCTGCACTGGCTTTCGGCCAAGACCGGGCACACCTATCGCCTGCCCAGCGAGGCGGAATGGGAATTCGCCGCGCGCGGGGGCTCGGCGTCGGCCTATTGGTGGGGCGACGCCGTGGGCAAGGGCAAGGCCAATTGCTTGGATTGCGGCGCCCCCTATGACCGCAAGCTGCCGGCCATGATCGACGACTTTCCGGCCAACGGCTTCGGCCTGTTCGGCACGGCCGGCGGGGTCGCCGAATGGGTGGCGGATTGCTGGCATCCCACGTATGTGGGGGCGCCCGCCAACGGATCGGCCTGGACCCATGGCGACTGCCGCGAACGGGTGGTGCGCGGCGGTTCGTGGCGCAACGACCACACCTACGTCACTTCGGCTGGCCGCTTCTATTACGATGCCGACGTGCGCTATATCGCCAACGGCTTCCGGGTGCTGCGCGAATTGGAATAGGGGGCTATTTCACCGTCACCGTGATGCGCTTGGACACCACCGGCGGGTCGAACGAATAATGCTCGGCATCGCCCAGCATCAGTTGCAGCGTATGCTTGCCGGGCGGCAGGGTAAGCATGGTCTCGGTTTCGCCATTGCCGAAATGCAGGTGGTTGCGGTCCGACGGAATGGGCTCGTCCAGCGGCGGCAGCCCGGTGTCGATCAGCAGATGATGATGGCCTGTATTGGGCGCACGCACGTCCTTGGGGGCCACGCCCATGCCGCGCAGGCCGAACCACACCTTGAACGGGCTGCGCACCACCTCGCCGTTGTTGG
>DATGXU010000606.1:0-4740 GCA_035298685.1 Magnetospirillum sp.
CTGCGCTCGAACCCGGTGCTGGGCTTGTCGCCGCAGACCGACGACCACGAACTGTTCGATCTGTTCCTACATTCCCAGGACCGCAGCTACACCGTCGAGGAAATCGGCCGGTTCACCGCCGGCGCCAACCTGCGGGTAACCAGCCTGATCCCGCTGGCGCAATACGACCCCAGCGGCTGTTGCCGCGACCCCGAGCTGCTGAAGCGCCTGGAGGGCAAAAACCTGCTGGAACTGGCCTCGGTGGCCGAATCCATGAACTGTCTGTCCCAAAAGCACGTGTTCTATGTGGTGCGCCAGGGCAACCCGGTCGGCATCCCCTCGCCCGCCGATCCGGCGGCGATCCCGGTCTGGCACGACGGTTTCAAGTTCCCGGCCGCCCATGTGGGCGCCACTTGCCAGTTCGGCAAAAATCGCGGCCCGGTGGTGTGCCAGATCACCATCACACCCGAAGTGTCCGCCATCGCCAGCCGGATCGACGGCAAGACGCCGCTGGGGGCCATCCACCGCGCCACCGGCCTGTCGCCTCGCGCTTTCGGCGAGGCGCTGTCGGCGTTGTGGTCGCTGAACGGCGTCCACTACCTGTTCCTTCGCCTGCCCTGACTTCCGTCCTTCCGCGCAGGCCTGACGAAGGACGTGCTGGACCGGCCGGTCTGCGCTGTTACACTCGCCGTTGGAGGGGCGGTGCCGCGCCCGAAGGGACGACGCTCAAGCAAGGAGAACGGGATGAAATTCGTGAACGCATTGGCGGTCGCCGCTGTGGGCATGGTCATGGCGGCAGGCGCCGCTCGGGCTGACATCACCATCGCCGTCGCCGGTCCGCTGACCGGCCCCGAGGCCGCTTTCGGCGAACAGTTCAAGCGCGGGGCCGAAAAGGCGGTGACGGACATCAACGCCAAGGGCGGCGTGCTGGGCCAGAAGCTGAACCTGATCATGGCCGACGATTCCTGCGACGCCAAGCAGGCGCGCTCGGCCGCCGAGGAAATCGCCGCCAAGAGGGCGGTGTTCGTCGCCGGCCATTTCTGTTCCAGTTCATCCATCCCCGCGTCCGAAGTTTATCAGGAGAACGGCATCCTGCAGATGTCGCCCGGATCGACCAACCCCACCTTCACCGATCGCGGCCTGCCCAACGTCTTCCGCGCCTGCGGCCGCGACGACAACCAAGGCAAGGTGGCCGCCGAATACGTGGCAGCCAAGCAGAAGGGCAAGGTGGTCGCCATCATCCAGGACAAGTCGTCCTATGGCAAAGGCCTGGCCGACGAATTCAAGAAGGCGCTGAACGCCGCCGGCATCCAGGAAGCCTTCTACGAGGCCATCACCGCCGGTGAAAAGGACTATTCGGCGCTGGTGACCAAGGCCAAGGCGGCCAAGGTCGATATCCTGTACCTGGGCGGCTACAAGACCGAGGGCGGGCTGATCGTGCGCCAGATGCGCGACCAGGGCATGAAGACCACCCTGATGGGCGGCGACGCCCTGGTGACCGAGGAATATTGGGCCATCACCGGCCCGGCCGGCGAAGGCACCATGATGACCTTCAGCCCCGATCCGCGCCTGCTGCCGCAGAATGCGGATCTGGTGAAGTACTTCCGCGCGCAGAACTACGAGCCCGAGGCCTATACCCTTTACACCTACGCCACCATCCAGGCGTGGTCGCAGGCCGCCGAAAAGGCCAAGAGCACCGATTGGAAGAAGGTGGCCGCCGCGCTGAAATCCGGCGACAAGTTCCAAACGGCCGTGGGCAACATCGGCTTCGACGCCAAGGGCGACGTGGTCGGCCCCACTTATGTGATGTACGTGTGGAAGAACGGTAAGTACGGCTACGCCGAGTAATCGTTTTCCTTCCGCCCCGGTTCGCACCATGGCATCCTTTCGCACCTGCAAAATGCGGAGGATGCCATGGACGAAACCAAGCTGACCGCCGATCTGCCCACCATGAAGGTCGAGATCGCCCACCGCACAGCCCCCGACGGCAGCGGTGAAATGGTCACCATCCAGTTGCTCGCCACCCCCGATTTCCGCGCCGCCCTGCCGCTTCTGTCCGGCATGGCGCAATTGCCGCTGATGCTGGGGGGAAACGCACTGCCCATGGCCTCGCCGCTGGCGCTGTGGTCCCAAGCCGCCCAAGCCATGCTGGCGCCGTGGCAGGCGCTGGCCCGTGCCAATCCTTTCCTGGCGCTGCTGGGTGATGATTTTTCAGGCAAGTCTAAAAAATAGGCTGCCTACCCGCCAAGGCAGTGGCGCACACCGATTTCACGTATTATAAATATGAAAAGTTCAAAACGCTGTACGGGAGGACAGCGAACGACCCAAGGCAATACAGCCTTGGAGGTTACATCATGGACCAAGGTGAAGAGCGCATGCTTCGTGATGCAGCACAGGATACCTCCCTTCCCCTGATCGGTATTTACGAGATCAGTAAAGTTCTGGGTTCCACACTCGACCTGGAAAAGGCGCTCCATGACGTTCTAAACATACTTTCGTCTTATCTTCGCATGCGCCATGGCGCGATTGCGTTGGTACAGCCCGACAGCGACAAACTGGAAATCGCCGCGGTCGCCGGCATGTCGCTGAAACTGGCGCGATCCGGAGAGCTGCATTACCCCATGGACGCCGTTTCCAAGGTGGTGCAGACCGGCATCCCCATGCTGGTGCCCGATGCCATCGACGAACCGCTGCTGGCCGCCTATCTCGAGCTGGGCGAAGGGCTGGAAGGCGAATCGGTGTCGTTCTATTGCGTTCCCATCAAGACCACCGGCAAGCCGCTGGGCGCCTTGTCGGTCGAACGCAGTTGGGATGACGGCGCCCGCCATGTTTTCGAACACGACCTGCGCTTTCTGACCATGGTCGCCACCCTGGTGGGACAGACCGTCAGCCTGCACCACAAGGTCGCCGCCGACCGCACCCGCCTGATGGAGCACAACGCCCGTCTGCAGAAGCAGATGGAGGAAATCAAGCCCGCCGTTCCCGTGCAGGGGCTGGAAGACATCGTCGGCAATTCCAGCGCCATGGCCCGCGTTTTCTCGCACGTGCAGCAGGCCGCGCCCACCAAGGCCACCGTCCTGCTGCGCGGCGAAAGCGGCACCGGCAAGGAAATGATCGCCCGCGCCGTCCATGTGCTCAGCCCGCGCGCGCGCAAGCCGTTCATCAAGGTCAATTGCGCCGCGCTGGCGGAAAGCGTCCTCGAATCCGAGTTGTTCGGACACGAACGCGGGGCCTTTACCGGCGCCCTTGCCGAACGCAAGGGGCGCTTTGAACTGGCCAACGGCGGCACGCTGTTTCTGGACGAGATCGGCGAAATCTCGGCTTCGTTCCAGGCCAAGCTGCTGCGGGTGCTGCAGGAAGGCGAATTCGAACGGGTCGGCGGCGGCAAGACCATCAAGGTCGACGTCCGCCTGGTCGCCGCCACCAACCGCAACCTGGAAGAAGCGGTGGCGAAGAACGAGTTTCGCGCCGACCTTTATTATCGGCTGAACGTGGTGCCCATCTTCTTGCCGCCGCTGCGCGAACGCCAGGGCGACATTCCGCTGCTGGCCATGTACTTCCTCAAGCGGTTCAACGAGGAAAACGGCCGCGACATGTCGTTTTCCGAGGGCGCCCTCGCCTCGCTGGCGCGCTGCTATTTCCCGGGCAACGTCCGCGAGCTGGAAAATTGCGTCACCCGCTCGGCCACCATGTGCAAGAACGCGGTGATCACCGACATGGACCTGTCGTGCAAGCGCGACACCTGCCTGTCCTCGGTGCTGTGGAACAACAATCGCGTGGCGGCCAGCGAGGTTGCCAAGCCGGTTCCCGCCGCCCCGCCATCCGCGCCCACGCCGGCGCCCGTGGCCCCCGTGGCCGCGCCGCCGGCCGCCCCCCAGGACCTGGGCGACGAGGAACCGCTGCCCGAGGATTTGTCCGAACGTGAGCGCCTGATCCAGGCCATGGAGCGATGCGGTTGGGTTCAGGCCAAGGCCGCCCGCCTGCTGGGCCTGACGCCGCGCCAGATCGGCTATGCGCTCAAGAAGCACGGCATCGAGCTGCTCCATCTGTAGAAGGTATGCCTGGATTGCACGCAGGCCCGCGCGAGACACTTGCAAAGGCAGGCTGCAAGGGCCTATTACCCAATGAGATGCGCGTTATAGAGAGCGATCCATGCCTTTTATCCAGTGGACTCCGTCCTTCAGCGTTGGCAACCCCGTACTGGATGCCGACCACCGTAAATTGATTGATATCCTCAATCAAATCTACGACGCGTGGATGGGGGAATCGACTTCCCTGGAACTTGGCCGTCTGTTTGACGAGCTGATGGATTATACCGACGGCCATTTCAGCCGTGAGGAATCTAAGCTGTCGGCCCGGGATTATCCCGATCTGGACCGCCATCACGCGGCGCACGAACGCCTGCGCGAGCTGGTTCACGCTTTCCGCAGCCGCCATCTTGCCGGCCACCGCGCCGACAATTTGACGGAAGAGATGGCGAAGTTCCTGAAGTCCTGGCTGCTGGATCACATCCTCGAAGAGGATCTGAAATACCGCTCGCTGTTCACCGGCCGCTAAACCGGAAGCGGACCCGCCACCCCTGCTGCCCGCGCCACTAATCCGTTGGCGCGTTTGCCGAGACCCGCGGGCACGACCACATTTGGTCGTGCGTTTCCCCGAGCCTCGGCGATTGAATGGCGCAGCCCCCTCCCCTCTGCATCGGCCTGCCGGTCCATAACGGCGGCACCTATCTGGCGGCCGCTCTCGACAGCCTGTTGAGCC
>DATGXU010000607.1:0-2331 GCA_035298685.1 Magnetospirillum sp.
GCCCAGGCCGAACACCAGCCACAGCGCCGCCGCCAGCGCCGCAGCCTGGGCCGATGCCTCGGCCACCACACGGCGCGACGGCCGGCGCCACTGCCGCAACAGCAGAATGGCCGGCGTCAACACGGCGATGCCGATCATGTCGCCGATCCAATACCGCACCATGGCGGGACCCAGCAGATCGGAAGCAACCAGACCGGCCGCCCGATAAAAGCCCACATAGGCCACCGCCGCCGCCCCCGCTGCCACCACCGTCGCCGCCAGCAGCCAGAACACGTCGCGCAGGCCGGGCAGGTGCGGGTTAAAGTGGGCCTGACGCCGCAGCAGGGCGGCAGCCACGCCATAGACCAGCGCCATGGAGGCGTCGGCCCCCACCGCCGCCCACCATGGGCCGGGCAGGCCACGCACCGCCAGATCGGCGGCCAGGGCGCCCGCGAACACCAGCGGCACCACGCGGGCGCCGGCCAGCAGCAGCAAGGCCAGCCCCAATCCCGGCGGCGGGTTCCACGGCGTGATGTTCAGTGCATTGATGGAATGGATGAAGCTGACGCGATCCAGCGCCACATAGGCCGCCACGAAGGCGGCGGCCACCGCCGCCTGCCGCAACCTGCTGGAAATCACCGTTCGCCCTTGTAGCTGGACAGCACCTGCGCCAGTTCCACCGCGGTCTTCACGCCCATCTTCTCGAAGACATGGGCGCGGTGCACCTCGACCGTGCGCATGGTGATGCCCAGTTCGTCGGCGATCACCTTGTTCAGCTTGCCGGCCAGGACAAGTTCCATGACCTGCCGCTCGCGCAGCGTCAGTTGCGCCAGCCGGGCGGCCAACGACGCGCTGTCGGCCTCGGCGGCGCGCCGCTGGGCGTTCCATTCCAGCGCCTCGATCACCCGGTCCACCAGCTCGTTGTCGTTGAACGGCTTTTCCACGAAGTCGCGGGCACCCTTCTTCAACGCGCCGACCGCCATGGGCACGTCGCCGTGCCCGGTCAGGAAGATGACCGGGATGCGCGCCTGCACGTCGCGCAAGCGGTCGAACAGGTCCAGGCCGCTCATGCCGCTCATGCGGATGTCCAGCAACAGGCATCCGGCCTGGGCGGGGTTCCAGCGTTCCAGGAAATCCTCGGCCGAATCGAAGGCCTGGGCTGCCAGGCCGCGCGATTGCAGCAGCCAGGTCAGGGCGTCGCGAATGGCTTCGTCATCGTCGACGATGAACACTTCGCCATACTTCATGATGACCTCTTCGGCAGGGAAAAGCGGAACACGGCGCCGCCGCCGTCATTAGGTTCGAACCATAGCCGCCCCTGGTGGAACTCGATGATCGAGCGGCAGATGTTGAGGCCCATTCCCATACCCTCGGCCTTGGTGGTGAAGAATGGCTGAAACAGATCGGCGGCCACCTCGTCGGGGATGCCCGGCCCCCAATCGGCCACCGACACCACCACCTGGCCATCGTCGAGCCTGACGTCGACGGACAGCTTGCGGCGCGGCGCCGGGATCGACGCCATGGCCTCGATGCCGTTGCGGGCCAGGTTCAGCACGACCTGCTCGAGCAGGATGCGATCGGCGATCACCATGGGGTTTTGCGGGGCCAGCGCGGTCTGGATGGTTACGCCACGGCTTTTGGCGTCGAACTCGATGAACCCGACCACATCGTCGATCACGGCGTTGACGGCGCAGGGCTGCACCTGGGGCTCGGACTTGCGCACGAAATCGTGGACGCGGCGGATGATCTGGCCGGCGCGCTGCGCCTGAACCCCCAGCTTGACCAGTGCCGTCTGCAGTTCCCCGGCGTCGAAACGGCCCGAGGCCAGCCGGTTCAGGCAGCCGGTGTTATAGCTGGCGATGGCCGAAAGCGGCTGGTTCAGCTCGTGCGCCAGGGTCGAGGCCATCTCGCCCATGGTGATCAGGCGGCCCGTGCGCTGCAGCTTTTCCTGCTGGCGCCGTTCCATGTCCTCGGCATGCTTGCGCTCGGTGATGTCCAGCACCGAGGCCATCCAGCCCGATTGCCGGCCATCGGCGTCGATCAGCGGCGCCTCGTAGATCAAGGCCCAGAACTTCTTGCCGTCGCGGCGGCGGAACTGGATTTCGAAACCATCGGGCGGGGCGTTGCCGGCCATGACCCGATTATGCCACTCCATGGTCAGGTCCATGGCGTCGGGCGACCAATAGGGCATGGGCGGCACGCAGCCCACCAATTCGTCGGCGGCCCAGCCCACCATGCGGCAAAAGGCGCTGTTCACATAGGTGATCCGCCCTTCCAGGTCGCGGGCGCGCATGCCGACGGTCAGTGAATCCTCCATGGCCTTGCGGAAGGCATGTTCGGTGCGCAAGGCCA
>DATGXU010000608.1:0-2088 GCA_035298685.1 Magnetospirillum sp.
CTCGCGATCGCCCGCAGCCAGTTTGACGTCGGCCAGCTTCAAATCGGCCAGCACCTTATAGCCGGCGGTGCCGTCGGCGGCGACCTTGCCCAGCTCGGTCAGCGCCTCGTCCTTGTTGCCCTTCTGCAGGCTTTGCATGGCGGCCGAAAAGGCGCCGCCCGACTGGCTGCGCTGCTTCATGTTCCATGCATTCCAGCCTTGCCAGCCGGCCACGCCCAGAACCAAAGCCACGGCGGCGCTGATGGCCAGATTGCCGTGCTTCTTCCACAGAAGCTGCATCCGCTCCTGTCTCAGTTCATCGTCCACCTCGCGAATCAAGAGGTCGGCCGAGGCGTCGTCATTCTTGGTGGTCAAGGAAGGGCTCTCCGAAAATCGAACGGGCGTAACATAGTCCGAGCCGCCGCGCGAGGCAAACCCCACCGTGCGGCCCAAGGCGGTTCCTCACTCGGCGGCCTTCCATTTGATCGAGCATCCCATGGACGGCACCTGCTCAAGCGGTCCACGGCCGGTGGCCGCCACCTGGGCCATGGCCTCGAACAGCTCGCGCCGGGCGTCCGCGGGTCCCGCCTCGCGGCGCGAGGCGTCCAGCCGGCCACGGTATTGCAGCCCCAGCCCGGCGTCGAAGCCGAAAAAGTCGGGCGTGCACACGGCGTCATAGGCCCGCGCCACCTCTTGGCTGTCGTCCAGCAAATAGGGAAAGGTGAAGCCGTGGCGGGCGGCGAACAGCTTCATGTTGTCGAACGAATCCTCGGGATAGGAAACGGTGTCGTTGGACATGATGGCGGCGACGCCGATCCCCAAACCCTGAAGCGCCCGCACGTCGCGCACCAGCCGGTCCGCCACCGCTTGCACATAGGGGCAGTGGTTGCAGATGAACATCACCAGCGTTCCCTTGGGACCGCGAATATCGTGCAGGCTATGGGGGCGTCCGTCGATGCCGGGTAGGCTGAAGTCGGGCGCCAGCCATCCGAAATCGCAAACCGGCGTTTCGACCGCCATCGGACCCTCCGTCGCATCGAGAAAAGGTGGTGCGCCGAGGGCGAAAAATCTCTTTGACCCACCGGCGGCTTTGGCTGGACAATATCACGCATCGGCAGAAAGGGTCATAGAAGATGATCAGTCGCCTTGCCCCGGTGGCGTTGCTTGCCGCCCTGTCGGGCTGCATGTGGGTCGACCAGGACAGTCTGTACACCCTGGGCAATCCCCCGGGCATCGGCCCCACATTGGCCAATCTTGAGGTGTTGAGCGTCATCAACACCAAAAAGACCCTGGGCGACCACGTGGCCACCTGGGTCACCGGCAAGGATTGTTCGACCGTGCGCGCCGAACGCGAGGGCGCCTGGTGCGTCGATTGGCCCGGCCCGCCGGCACCGCCGGCACAGGTCTATTGTTACGCCTCGCTGGCGCGGCCCAGCTGCTATTCCCAGCCCTATAACGAAGGCAACGACCGGCTGATCGGGTTCGTGCCGGCGCCGACGCCCATCCGCCGCTGATCCGCCCCCGCCGAGGTCATACCGGTCGGCCGCTGATATGACTCGCCGCAGGCGCGGTAGCCGACCGGCAAGCCCGAGCGGCGCCTGAGCACCGCCGTCTCGGCATGAACTGAGCCAACGGATCAGTTCATCGGCCGGGCGGTATCAGTGGACCTTGCCCACCCGTTCTCCGCGCAGGCGTTCGGTGATCAGCCGCATGCTGTTGCCGATTTCGGGATGATGCTCGGCCAGCTTGGATGCCAGTTGAAGCGCATGGCCGCGGTCGAACGGCAGGCCTGCGGCTTCGCTTTCCAGCAGAACCGCCAGCTGCTCGATTTCGTGCAGATGATAGCCCATGGCGGATATCTCCCTATTGGATAGGGCCATCATGCCTTCGCCCATGCTGCACTGCAATCAGGTGTTCCCTGGGCATTGGAACGAGTACGCCCACAGAACTAATGCAAAAGTCGCAAAGAATATAGGCGCGCTAACACGTATGAATGTGGGCGGCGCCCCAAACAAAAGGTTCATCACGCATTAGCGGGGAGGCGGGAAACGCCTCATTGCCGTCCCGGACGCCGTCATGCCCGCGCTTGACGCGGGCATCCACGCGCAG
>DATGXU010000609.1:0-1861 GCA_035298685.1 Magnetospirillum sp.
CGGTACCGCTCGGAATTCTTCGGCAAGCTGCGCCAGGTGCTGGGCAACCGCCCCGGCATCCGGGTCGAGGGCGACCGCTTCGTGTTTCAGTCGGAAGTGCTGTTCGACACCGCCTCGGCCGAGATGGGCGTGGACGGCATCGAGCAGATCCGGCAGCTGGCCAAGACCTTGAACGAGATCTCCAAGCAGATGCCCAAGGATGTGAACTGGGTGCTGCGCGTCGACGGCCACACCGACAAGCGCCCCATCGCCTCGGGCCGCTTCCCCTCCAATTGGGAATTGTCCACGGCGCGTGCCATCACCGTGGTCAAGACCCTGGCCGCCAACGGCGTGCCCGCCGATCGCCTGGCCGCCGCCGGCTTCGGCGAATTCCAGCCCATCGACAAGGGCGACAGCGAGGAAGCCTACGGCAAGAACCGCCGCATCGAGATCAGGCTGGACGCCCGTTAGATCGGGGTGTCCAAATCGTGCTCCATCAGAAAAAAGGCCCCGTTCCATGGAGGAGCGGGGCCGAGTTTTCAGAGGGGAGACACAAGAAAGACCAGTCCGCACGGATGGCCCGCTGGCGGGCCATCCGTCGTCACACCCGTTCGACGCTCCAGGATGCCGTGGGGCTGGCCAGCATGAAGCCGGCAAGCGTCCGCTGAATCAGGGCCGGCGAGGCGTTCAGGATGGCAAAGGGTTTGCCGTCCTTGCGCACCAGAAACTCCACCGGGCGGTGGGGTTCGGCGGGGAACGCCAAGCAGGACTGAACCAAGGGCTCGAACATCCGGAATAACTCCGAGGCGGGTCGTCGTGACCCCCCTTAGGTATTCCGGATGAGAGATGGATGCGAGTCGTCGGACGGGGTGGTGGCCGTAATCGTGGCCGGTTAGCCCCTAAGCGTGCCTCTAAACGCCGTTGCGCAGCAATTGGGTGAAGCGGTCGGCGCCGACCGGCGGACTGAACAGGTAGCCCTGCATGCTGCTGACGCCCTTGCCCAGCAGATAGACGGCCTGGTCGGGCGTTTCCACACCCTCGGCGATGACGTCGAAGCCCAGATTGGTGGCCAGCGCCACGATCGAGGCGACGATGGCGCCGTCCTTGGCGTTGCCCGGCAGTTCCTTGACGAAGGCGCGGTCGATCTTCAGCGTGTCCACCGGAAACAGCTTCAGATAGGCCAGCGACGAATAGCCGGTGCCGAAATCGTCGATGGAGATCCGCACGCCCATGGCGCCCAGATGGGTCAGGATCGAGATGGCGCGGTCCACCTCGGTCGCCATCATGGTTTCGGTGATTTCGAGTTCCAGCGCGCTGGGCGGCAGCTTGCTGAGTGCCAGCGCACGCTCGACTTTTTCGCTGAGGCCGGCGTCGTGGAACTGGGCCGGCGACAGGTTGACCGACACGCAGCCGAAATCCAAGCCGTCGTCGCACCACTTGCGCATCTGGCGGCAGGCTTCGGTCAGCGCCCAGTCGCCGATGGCGCCCACCAGGCCGGCGCGTTCGGCCACCGGGATGAACAAGGCGGGGCTGACTTCGCCGCGTTCGGGATGGGACCAGCGGATCAGCGCCTCGGCACCGACGATGCGGCGGCTGCGGGCATCCAGCTTGGGCTGGTAGTGCAGGCGGAACTGGCGTTCGGCCAAAGCATGGCGCAGGTCGTTCTCGAGGTTGACCCGCTCGACCGCCTGGCGGTTCATGTCGTTGTCGTAGAAGCTGTAGGTGCGGCCGCCGGCCTTGCAGTGGTACATGGCGGCATCGGCCGACGACAGCAATTGCTCGGCGGTGTCGGCGTCGTCGGGGTAAAGCGCCACGCCGATGCTGGTCGAGCAGTAAAGGTCGCGCTCGGCCACCGAGAACGGCTCGGAAAAGGCGTACAGCA
>DATGXU010000610.1:0-5104 GCA_035298685.1 Magnetospirillum sp.
GCTTCGCCCAGGTGGTTTCGCTGGATGCCAAGACCGGCAAGGTGCTGTGGCGCCAGACCCTTTCCGGACCCATGCGCGGCGCGCCGACCGTGCGCGCCGGCCGCGTGTTCGTGGTCACCGTCGACAATCAGACCCACTGCCTGTCCGCCGAGGACGGCACCGTGCAATGGACCCACCAGGGCATTTCCGAAGGTGCCAGCCTGCTGGCCGGCAGCAGCCCGGCGGTGGACGGCAACGTGGTGGTGGTGCCCTATTCGTCGGGCGAGCTGTTCGCGCTGCGCGTCGACAACGGCACCGTGCTGTGGCAGGACCATCTGGCCACCGTGCGCCGCACCGACAACGTGGCGACGCTCTCCGACATTCGCGGCCGTCCCATCATCGACCGCGGGCGCGTCTACGCCATCGGCCATGCCGACCTGCTGGTCGCCATCGATCTGCGCAGCGGCCGGCGCCTGTGGGAACGCGAGATCGGCGGTATCCAAAGCCCGTGGGTGGCCGGCGACTATCTGTTCCTGATTTCCAACAACAACGAGGCGCTGGCGCTCGAGGCCAAGACCGGCCGCGTGCTGTGGGTCACCCAGTTGCAGGTGTGGGAAGACGAGGAAGACAAGGAAGGCCGCATCATCTGGGCCGGTCCGGTGCTGGCGTCCGATCGCCTGATCCTGGGCAGCTCGCACGGGCGGCTGGTGTCGCTGTCGCCCTATACCGGCGAGGTGCTCGGGCGCGTGTCCATCTCGGACGGCGTGACCATTCAGCCTTCGGTGGCGGACAATACGCTTTATTTCATCACCAACGACGCAGACCTGGTGGCATATCGCTAACATGAGCTTCACCGTTGCCATCGTCGGCCGACCCAATGTCGGCAAATCCACCCTGTTCAACCGGCTGGTGGGCAAGCGCGTCGCCATCGTCCACGACATGCCGGGCGTCACCCGCGATCGTCGCGAAGGTGCCGCCACCCTGCTGGGGATGGAATTCACCGTCATCGACACCGCCGGTTTCGAGGATGCCCGCGACGATTCGGTCGAGGCGCGCATGCGCCGGCAGACCGACCAAGCGGTGGCCGAGGCCGACGTGGCGCTGCTGCTGATCGATTCCCGTGCCGGCGTCACTCCGCTGGATCGCCATTTCGCCGATCTGCTGCGCAAGGCCAAGACGCCGGTCATCCTGGTGGCCAACAAGTGCGAGGGCAAGGCCGGCCAGCCCGGCCTGTACGAATCGTATGGCCTGGGCCTGGGCGAACCGGTGCCGGTTTCCGCCGAGCATGGCGAGGGCCTGTCCGACCTGTTCTTCGCGCTGCAGCCCTATGCCGAGGCGGCGGGCGCGCTGAACGACGACGAGGATGAGGACGAGCCGTTCCCCGAGGAACTTTCCCCCGAGGACGAGGAAGCCGCCGCCGCCGCCGAGGAGGCCGCGCGCGCGGCGCGGCCGCTGCAGTTGGTCATCGCCGGTCGCCCCAACGTGGGCAAGTCGACCCTGGTCAACCGCCTGCTGGGCGAAGACCGCATGCTGACCGGCCCGGAAGCCGGCCTGACCCGCGACGCCATTTCCAGCGAGTGGGAGCATCGCGGGCGGCGCATCCGCCTGGTGGATACCGCCGGCCTGCGCAAGCGCGCCAACATCGAAGATCCGGTGGAAAAGCTGTCGGTGTCCAACACCATCGAGGCCATCCGCATGGCCGAGGTGGTGATCCTGGTGCTGGATTCCGCCGCCATCCTGGACAAGCAGGACCTGACCATCGCCCGTCTGGTGATCGAGGAAGGCCGCTCGCTGGTGATCGCCATCAACAAGTGGGACGTGGTGGACAAGCCGGAAGAGGCGCTGCAGCGCCTGCGCGACCGGCTGGAAACCTCGATGCCGCAGGTGCGCGGCGTTCCCACCGTCACCATCAGCGCCCTGGCCGGCAAGGGCCTGGACCGGCTGATGGATTCGGTGATCGAGACCCACAAGCTGTGGAACCGCCGCATCTCGACCGCCAAGCTGAACCAGTGGCTGGAAGAGGTGGTCGCCCACCATCCGCCGCCGGCGCTGGCCGGCGGGCGCCGGCTGAAGATCCGCTACATGACCCAGGCCAAGGCGCGGCCGCCGACCTTCATCATCTTCGCGTCCAAGCCCGACGATCTGCCCGAGGCCTATACCCGCTACCTGATCAACGGCCTGCGCGAAACCTTCAAGCTGACCGGCGTGCCGATCCGCCTGTTCGTGCGTGGCGGCAAGAACCCCTACGCCAAGGAAAAGTAAAGAAAGGCTCATCACGCATTCGCGGGGAGGCGGGAAACGCCTCATACCGCCCCGAACGCCGTCATGCCCGCGCTTGACGCGGGCATCCACGTGCGGATGCCCAAACCATTGTTGCCAATGACCTTTTCGCGGGAACACGTGGATCGCCGGGTCATGCCCGGCGATGACGTTGAGGGCAAGTTCCCCGGAATTCCGTGATGACCCGAAAGAAAAAGGGGCGCCCGACCGGCGCCCCTTTCGTTTGGTGTTCAAACCACCCGAACGTTCTTGAATTGCCAGGGGTCCTGGGTGTCCAGGTCTTCCGGGAACAGCTCACCGCGTCCCTGCAGCGGGGTCCAGTCGGTATAGGCGCCGACCACCGGGCCCAGATAGGGGGTGGCGATGTCGAGCACGCGGCGGAAATCCACGTCCTCGGGTTCGACCATGCCTTGCGTCGGGTTCTCCAGCGCCCACACCATGGCGCCCATGACGGAGGCGGTGACCTGCAGGCTGGTGGCGCTGTTGTGTGGCGCCAGCGACCGGGCCTCGTCGATGGACAGTTGCGAACCGTACCAATAGGCGCCCTTGCCGTGCCCGGCCAGCAGCACGCCCAATTCGTCGATGCCGTCCACGATCTCCTTGCCCATCAGGCGGGTTTCCGGCTGCATCTGCCAGTTCTTGCCCGCCAGTTCGTGCAGCGACGTCACCGCGTCGTCGCACGGGTGATAGGCGTAGTGCACGGTGGGGCGATAGCGCACGCCGTCGCCATCCCTGACCGTGAAGTAATCGGCGGTCGAGATGGATTCGCTGTGGGTGATCAGGAAGCCGTGGAAGGGGCCTTCCTTGGGCGTCCAGGTGCGCACGCGGGTGCTGGCGCCGGGGCGCATCAGATAGATGGCGGCGTCGCAGCCGAAATCATGGCGCATGGCGTCGCCGGGCCAATGGCGTTCGTGCGTACCCCAGCCCAGTTCGGCCGGCTGGCAGCCTTCGCCCACGAAGCCGTCGATGGACCAGGTGTTGACGAATTCCCCAACCTTCTTGGGAATTCCGGCGACCTGGGTGTCGCGTTCGGCCACGTGGATGGTCTTCACCGACAGCGCCTCGGCCAGCGCGGCCCAGGCCTCGCGGGTGGTGGGCACGTCCACCGCCAGGCCGGTGTCGCGGGCGATGTCCAGCAGGCCCTGCTTGATGAAGTGGCTGACCAGTCCGGGATTGGCGCCGTGGGTCATCACTGCCGTGGGCAAGCCGGCGGGGGCCGAGGCGCGCAGTTGCAGCGCCTGTTCGCGCAGGGCGTAGTTGCTGCGCAGGCTGGGCGACAGCGAGGGATCGGTATAGCCGCCGGCCCACGGCTCGATGCAGGTGTCGAGGTAAAGCGCGCCGCGCTCCCAGCACAGTTCGACCAGCGCCAGCGACGACACGTCCACCGACACGTTCAGCAGAAAGTCGCCCTTGCCCAGCATGGGCGTCAGGACGTCGCGATAATTTTCGCGCGTCAAGGGGTGGTTAAGGAAACGGATGCCATAGTCATCGGCGACATCGTGGCCGCGCTCGTCGGCCGTGACGATGGTGATGCGGGCCGGATCGATGTCGAAATGCCGCAAGATCAGCGGCAGGGTGCCCTGTCCGATGCTGCCGAAGCCGACGAAGACCAGACGGCCGGCGAAGGTGGCATGCTTGCTCATTCCCAAAAACTCCCCTCAAGTACTGTAGGGCCGGTAAACGCAAGCCAGCACCGCGGGCGGGATATCCGCCCCCGGGTGCCGGCCGTTTCCGACCGTTCTTATTACGCGGCGCGTTCGACCGGCAGATAGCCGGGAGTTTCCAACAGCGGACGGTCGCAAACCTCGACCATGACCGCCTGGTCAAACCCGTTGAACGCGGTTCTCAGGCAGGCGCCATAGGCACCCAACTGCCCGATCTCGATCCAATCGCCCTCGCGGACGTCGGCGGGCAGCATGAACGGACCCTTCATGCGATCGGCGGAATCACAGGTGGGACCGAAAAAGGAAAACGGAACCAGCTCATTCGCCGGGGCGGGCTCGCCCGCCCGAATCAGCCGGCACGGAAAGCGGAAGGCGGGCACGCCCGCGTCGGACAGGCTGCCGTAGATGCCGTCGTTGATGTAAAGCGCGTTGTCGCGCCGGGCCTCGACCCGAACCACCACGGACGCCGCGGGCGCCACCAGGGCGCGGCCGGGTTCGCACCACAATTCGGTGAAGGCGGGCAGGCGCAGCCGCTCGACGCCGCGCTTGATGGCGGCGATGAACTCTTCCAGCGGCGGCGGGGTGACGTCGGGATAGCTGACCGGGAAACCACCGCCCACGTCCAGCATGTCCAGGTCCACGCCCGCCTCGGCCACCACCCGGCCCACCATGGCCAACGCGCGCTCCCACGCGCTGGGGTCCAGGCATTGGCTGCCGACGTGGAAGCACAGTCCGACCCGGTCGGCGACGGCGCGGCACAGGCGCAACAGGCGCACCGCCTCGGCCGCTTCGGCGCCGAACTTGCCCGACAGGTCATAGACGGCGCCGCCCTTGGGCAGGGCCAGCCGCACCACCAGCCCCAGATCGGCGAAGGTGCCCGAGGTTTCCTCAAGGATCTTCGACAGTTCGGCGGTGCTGTCGAGCACGAAGTCGCGCACACCGTGCCATTCCCACGCCTCGCGGATGGCGGCGCGGGATTTGATCGGGTGCATGAAGTGGATGCGGGCTTCGGGCAGCAGATGGCGAACCAGCCGCACCTCGCCCGCCGAGGCGCAATCGAAATGGCGCACGCCGCCGGCCCACAGGGCACGCAGAATGGCCGGTTCCGGGTTGCACTTCACCGCGTACAGAACCTGGCCGGGGAACAGCGCGTTGAAACGGCGGGCGGCATTGCTGACCAC
>DATGXU010000611.1:0-2124 GCA_035298685.1 Magnetospirillum sp.
TGCCGAAATCATTTACGGCGATCATTACGGCAACGCCATGACCGGGCTGCGGGCCGCCACACTGGACGGCGGACGGCAAATCCGGGTGGCTGGCCGCGTGTTGCCGCGCGCCCGCACGTTTTCCGACATGCCGCAAGGCGCCGCGTTCTGGTACGAGAATTCCATCGGCCTGGTTGAGATCTCGATCAACCGGGGCAACGCCATGGCCGAGTTGGGGATGGAGATCGGCACGGTCGTGGAAGTGGGGGCATGGTGACGGCGTGCATCCACCCCAAATTAACGATGCGCACTGAAATCAATGGGGCTAAGTTGTCACAGTCGAAACTCGGGGAGCGTCATCATGGGGATTAGGGTGAAGTTCTGGGGCGTGCGTGGAAGCATCGCCTGTCCTTCGCCCGACCACATGGTCTATGGCGGCAACACCACCTGCGTGGAAGTCGGCGTGGGCGACCATGTTTTCATCCTGGATGCCGGAACCGGTATCCGCGCGCTTGGCCGTGACTTGTTGCGGCGCGGGGTCGGCACCGCCACCCTGCTGCTGACCCACACCCACCTTGACCACATCAACGGCTTTCCGTTCTTCGCGCCGGCCTTTTCGGCCGATTTCGCCCTGCGGGTCATGGCGGGCCATCTGTTCGGCAAGCCCGGCGGCATCCGCGCCGTTCTTGCCAACCAGATGGAGAACCCCACTTTCCCGGTGCCGCTGTCGGCCATGTGCGGCACGGTGTCGTTCGACGATTTCCCCTGCGGCACGTCGCTGGATATCGTGCCCGACGTCGTGGTGCGCACGGCGCCGTTGAACCATCCCAACGGCGCCACCGGCTATCGCATCGAACATGGCGGCGTGGCGGTGTGCATGGTGACCGACACCGAGCACGTTCCCGGCCAACCCGACCAGAACGTGCTGGATTTGGTGCGCGGCGCCGACGTGATGATCTACGACTGCACCTACACCGACCAGGAATTCCCCGCCAAGGTGGGCTGGGGCCATTCCACCTGGCAGGAGGGCATGCGCCTGGCCCGCGCGGCCGGGGTCAAGCGGCTGGTGATTTTTCACCACGAGCCCGACCACGACGACGCCTTCATGGCCGGCATCGAGGCCGAGGCGCGCGCGCTGTGGGCCGACACGGTGGTGGCGCGCGAGGGCATGGAACTGGTGCTCTGACCAGCTTCGGTCAGTGCGGAAAGACGTGGATGGAAATGCGCCGGTTCAGCGCCTGATTGACCGGCAGCGGCGTGCCGTCTTCGCGATGGTTGGGCACGCGGGGCGAATACTGGCCGAACGAAGTGATGGTCATCCGCTGTTCCGGCAAGCCCAGCTTGTTCATGGTTCGCATGGCTGACAGCGCACGGGCGGCGGCCAGTTCGAAATTGCTGGGGAATTGCGGCGTGTTCACCGGCGTGTCGTCGGTGTGGCCCTGCACCTCGATGCGGTAGGTGGCGAAGCGGTCGTTGTTCAGCGTCTCGGCGATGCCCTTGACCACCGGCATGATCTCGGGGCGGATCTCGGCCGAGCCGGGTTTGAACATGGCGTCCGCGTCCATGTTCAGCACCACGCCGCGTTCGTCGCTGCCCACGTCCACCGCGTCCTCGCCGCCGCGCGTGGTGGCGATCACTTGGGCCAGCTCCTTGCGCACCGTTTCCAGCGGGCGGGCGGCCTCGCGGTTGCCGATGTCCTTGGCCATGCCCGACTGCACCTTTTCGTAAAGGTTGGCATCGACCTTGGAAATGGCGGCCAGCATGACGAAAAAGGCCATGATCAGGGTGATCATGTCCGCATAGGACAACAACCAGTCCTCGAGCGGTTCTTCGTTCTTGGTGTGGAAGCGGTCGCGTCTCATCGCCGTGTCGCCCGGTCGATGTCGAAATGAATTTCGGGGTCCAGGTACGAGTTCATGGCGTCCTGGATGAACCGGGGGCTTTTCCGCTCGGCCAACAGCGCCAATCCTTCCGACACCAACATGCCGCGGAAGCGGATGATGGATTCGCGCTGGTGAATCTTGTTGGCCGTCGGCATCAGGATCAGGCGCGCGAACAGCACGCCGTACAGCGTTCCCAACAGGCCCACCGCCATGCCCGGCCCCAGTTTCGACGGATCGGTGCCCATGTTGTCGAGCATCACCA
>DATGXU010000612.1:0-8463 GCA_035298685.1 Magnetospirillum sp.
GGTCAAGAAGGTGCTTGGGTGATGAGCCCCGCCACCGATCCCGCCGCCACTTTCCTGGCCGAGGCCCAGGAATTGCTGGAACAGCTGGAAGCCGCCCTGCTGGATATGGAGGAGCGGCCCGACGATCGCGATCTGGTCAACAGCGCCTTCCGCGCCCTGCACACGCTGAAGGGCTCGGGCGCCATGTTCGGCTTCGACGCGCTTGCGGCCTTCACCCACCACGTGGAAAACGCCTTCGATCAGGTGCGCAAGGGGCAACTTGCCGCCAGCGGCGAACTGGTGGGGGTGGCGCTGGCGTCACGCGACCATATGCGGGCGCTGATCCAGGCCCCGGCCGAGGCCGATCCGGCCACCGGCGAGGCCTTGCTGGCCCGCCTGGCGGCCCTGGTCGGCGCGCCTGCCGCCGGCGCATCCGCCGCATCCGCTCCCAAGGCCCAGGCGCCCACCGCCACGGCGACCTGGCGCATCCGCTTCCGCCTGCCTGCCGATTGCATGGTCATGGGTTCGAACCCGTTGATGATGCTGGACGAACTGCGCGGCCTGGGCACCTGCGACGTGGTGGCGCTGACCGATGCGGTGCCGGCGCTGGAGCAGCTTGATCCCACCTGCTGCCTGCTGGCGTGGGATGTCATGCTGACCACCGAAGCGCCGCGTGCCGCCATCGACGAGGTGTTCCTGTTCGTGCTCGACGACATGGACTTGAACGTCGAGCCGGTGGACGCCGCCTCGGGTCCCAAGCGCCTGGGCGAGATCCTGGTTGAGCGTGGCGACGTCGATCCCGTCGCCATCGAACAGGCGTTGGCCGCGCAGTCGCGCCTGGGCGAGGTTCTGGTAGGCCATGCCGACGTGTCGCCCGACGCGGTGGCCTCGGCCCTGGCCGAACAGCGCCATGTGCGCGAGGCCGAGGCAGCCAGGGTCGCCGCCAAGGCCAACGATTCCATCCGCGTGCCGGCCGAGCGCCTGGACACCCTGATGGACCGGGTGGGCGAACTGGTCATCGCCCAGGCCCGGCTGCGCCAGTTGGTCCTGGGGTCGGACAGCGCGGCGCTGAAGAACGTCGCCGAGGAGATCGAGCGTCTGGCCGCCGAACTGCGCGACACCACCATGGGAATCCGCACGGTGCCCATCGGCTCGCTGTTCGGGCGCTATCGCCGGCTGGTGCGCGACCTGGCCCGCGACCTGGGCAAGGACATCGCGCTGACCACCACCGGCGAGGAAACCGAGCTGGACAAGACGGTGATCGAGCGGCTGAACGATCCACTGGTCCACCTGATCCGCAACTGCGCCGATCATGGCCTGGAAAGTGCCGAGGCGCGCCGCGCCGCCGGCAAACCCGAGCAGGGACGCGTCCACCTGTCGGCGGTTCATGCCGGTGCCGAGGTGCTGGTGCGCATCACCGACGACGGGCACGGTCTGGACCGGAACCGCATCCGCGCCAAGGCCGAGGAGCAGGGGCTGATCGCGGCCGGCGCCAAACTGGCCGACGGCGATATCTACCAATTGATCTTCGCGCCCGGCTTTTCCACCGCCAGCGAGGTGACCAGCGTGTCGGGCCGCGGTGTCGGCATGGACGTGGTCCGCCGCACCATCGATTCCCTGCGCGGCACGGTCGAGATCGACAGCACGCCGGGCGAGGGCACCCAGGTCACCCTGCGCCTGCCGCTGACGCTGGCCATCATCGACGGCCTGCTGGTGCGGGTCGGGCGCGGCCGCTACGTCATCCCGCTGGCCGCGGTCGAGGAATGCGTCGAGCTGTCGGCCGCCGAGGACGCCCGCTCGCGCGGGCGCAGCTTCCTCAACATCCGGGGCGATCTGGTGCCCTTCCTGCGCCTGCGCGAGATGTTCAATTCGCAACAGCCGGCCGATCCCTACCAGAAGGTGGTCATCGTCTCGACCGGCGAGTTGCGGGTCGGACTGGTGGTCGATCAGGTCATCGGCGACCACCAGACCGTCATCAAGTCGTTGTCCAAGCTGCATGCCGACGTCGAGTGCTTCTCGGGCGCCACCATCCTGGGCGACGGCACGGTGGCGCTGATCTTCGACGTGGCGCACCTGGTCGAACGCGGCCAGGCCCGCGAAGAGCAGATGAAGGCATCCTAGGGAGGAGCAGAGCCATGACCCATTGGAGTGGCGGCCGCGCCCTCGAAGTGCTCACGCTGGCGCTGGACGGCGAGGTTTTCGCCGTCGAGGCCGAGATCGTGCGCGAAATCCTCGATCAGGTGCCCATCACCGAGGTGCCCAGCGCGCGGCCATTCGTCGGCGGCCTGATCAACGTGCGCGGCAAGGTGGTGCCGCTGGTGGACCTGCGGGTCAAATTCGGCATGCCGCGCCGTGCCGCCACCATCGACACCCGTATCGTGGTGATCGAGGTCGAGTTGGACGGCGAGCCGACCATCGTCGGCATGCTGGCCGACAAGGTCTACGAGGTCACCGAAATCACCGCCGAATCCCAGGCGGAAACCCCGCGCATCGGCATGCGCTGGCGCTCCGACTTCATCCGCTGCATCGGCAAGCGTTCTTCCGACTTCATCATCGTCCTGGATATCGACCGCGTCATTTCCGCGAACGAGACGGCCTATGTGGGTCCCACCTCGCGCGATGCGGCGGAATAGGAGCTTCCTTCCATGCGTCTGACCATAAAACTCAAGCTCGTCGCGGCTTTCGCCCTCGTCATCGTGCTGATGATCATCGCCGCCACGCTGTCGCTGCGCGACATGGGCGACATCAACGACCGTCTGAACGGCATCGTGGATCGCTCGGCCAAGCGGGTGTCCACGGCGCTGGAGATGCAGAACCTGCTGGGCGACATCGTCCGCGCCGAAAAGAACATGATCCTCGAGGACAGCCAGCAGGGCATGGAACAGTACGCCGGCGACATCAAGCGGGCCACCGATGACTTGCGGCGCAAGGCCGAGCTGTTGCGCGCCATCGCCACCGAGGAAGGCAAGCGCAAGCTGGATGGCTTCGGCACCGCTTTCGAGGCGTTGCTGGCCGTGGATGCCAAGGTGCAGGCGCTGGCTCTGCAGAATACCAACGTGCGCGGCGCCGCCATGGCCTGGCAAGAGGGTGACGAGGTTGCCGATGCGGTGGCCGACGCCCTGAAGCCGTTGGCGAGCCGGACTGAAGGGTCGCCCGAAAAGATGCGCACCGCCGCCCTGGCGGGCCGCTTCCTGTCGCTGCTCGGTCAGGTGCAACGCCTGGAACGCGACGTCATCCTCGCCACCGATGATACCATGATCGCCCGCTTCCAGAAGCTGGCCCAGGAGCGTCTGGCCGAGATGCAGGGCGTACGCGACGCGCTCGACCGCTCGGCCGGCGACGACGACCGCCGCCGGGTCGAGGTTGCGTTCGACCATTATGTCCGCTGGCTCAAGCTGGACGACCAGATCCGCAAGCTGGGTGCCGCGAACACCAACGCCCAGGCATTCCTCCTTACGGTCAAGGAGGGGCGCGAGGCGCGCATCAAGGCCGAGACGGCGCTGTCCGATATCGTCGCCCTTAATGTCGCCAGCATGGATCGCGACAAGGCCGAGAGCGACGCGGTCTACGCCAACGCGCGCAATGCCTTGTTCGTCATGCTGGGGCTGTCGCTGCTGCTGGCCTGCGGTGCCGCCGCCTGGATCGCGCTGGGCATCTCGCGCGGTCTCAGCCAGGCCGGGGCGCTGGCCCAGGCCGTGGCCGGCGGCGACCTGACCCGCACCGCCCAGATCAAGGGCAACGACGAGGTCAGCGATCTGCTGGGGCACGTCAACGAGATGGTGTCCAAGCTGCGCGGCATCGTCGCCGAGGTGCTGTCGGCGTCGGACAACGTGTCGTCGGGCAGCCAGGAACTGTCGGCAACCGCCGAGGAAATGAGCCAGGGCGTGTCGGAACAGGCCGCCGCCGCCGAGGAGGCTTCGGCCTCCATGGAACAGATGGCCGCCAACATCAAGCAGAACGCCGACAACGCCAGCCAGACCGAGAAGATCGCGCGCCAGTCCGCCGCCGACGCCCAGCGTTCGGGCGAGGCGGTGGGCCGCGCCGTGGCCGCCATGCAGACCATCGCCGAGAAGATCATGATCGTGCAGGAAATCGCCCGCCAGACCGACCTTCTGGCGCTGAACGCGGCGGTGGAAGCCGCGCGCGCCGGCGAGCACGGCAAGGGCTTCGCGGTGGTCGCCTCGGAAGTGCGCAAGCTGGCCGAGCGCAGCCAGGCGGCGGCGGCCGAGATCGGCGCGCTGTCGGGCGAGACCGTCAAGGTGGCCGAGGAGGCCGGGCAGATGCTGTCCAGGCTGGTGCCCGACATCAAGAAGACCGCCGAGCTGGTGGAGGAGATCACCGCCGCCTGCCGCGAGCAGGACGTGGGCGCCGACCAGATCAACCAGGCCATCCAGCAATTGGACAAGGTGACACAGCAGAACTCCAGCGCGTCCGAGCAGATGGCCGCCACCTCGGAAGAGCTGGCATCCCAGGCAGAACAGCTGCAGTCCTCCATCGCCTTCTTCACCACCAATGAAAACGCTGGCCGCAAGCCCGCCGTCCAGCCCAAGCCCAAGCGGGCCGGGCAGCCGGGGTCGCCCGCGCGCAAGCCGATCAAGCCGGTGCCGAAAAACGGCTTCAGCTTCGATCTGGGCAAGGGAGGTGACGCCCAGGACTCCGACTTCCAGACCTATTGAGGAGAGGAGCCCCATCATGGCGATCGACGACGGCAGCCAATACGTCACCTTGGGGATCGAGCACGAGGTCTTCGCGGTCGAGGTTCACCGCGTGCGCGAGATCCTGGACGTGCCCGCCATCGCCCAATTGCCCAACGCGCCACCCTATCTGTTGGGCGTGATCGACGTGCGCGGCCAATGCGTGCCGGTGGTGGACCTGCGGCGCAAGCTGGGGTTCGCGCCGGCGCCGCACACCAACCACACCCGCATCCTGGTGCTGGAAATCCCGGCCCAGGATCGCCGGCTGGTGCTGGGCCTGCTGGCTGACCGGGTGTTCGAGGTGACGCCGCTGGACGGCGCCGGCATGGCGCTGCCGCCCGACATCGGCGTGCGCTGGCGCTCGGACTACATCCACGGCATCGGCAGGCGCGGCGGTGCCTTCGTGGTGGTGTTCGACCTGGCCCAGCTGTTCTCGACCGACGAAATGGCGCTGATGGCGCCCTCGCCCGAGGCGGCATGATGACCGATTTTTCCTCGGACCACCTGTGTCGCGAGGATTTCGGCCGCTTGGCCGAATACATCCAGGGCGCCACCGGCATCCGGATGCCGCCGGGCAAGAAGACCATGCTGGAGGGGCGGCTGCGCCGTCGCCTGCGCGACCTGGGGATGGGCGGCTTCAGCGATTATTGCCGCTTCCTGTTCGACGAGAACGGCCTGGCCGACGAAGCCGTGCACCTGATCGACGCGGTCACCACCAACAAGACCGACTTTTTCCGCGAGCCCGATCATTTCCACTATCTTGCCGGCCATGCCCTGCCCGAAATGACGGCCCGTGGCTGGGGCGTACGCCGCCCGCTGGCGGTGTGGAGCGCCGCCGCCTCCATCGGCGCCGAGGCCTATTCGCTGGCCATGTTGCTGGCGGATTACGCCCGGGTGCAGCACGGCTTCGATTTTTCCATCCTTGCCACCGACATCTGCACCGAAGTGCTGGAGACCGGGGCGCGCGGTATCTATCCCGAAGCCATGATCGAACCGGTGCCGCAGGACATGCGCCGCCGATACCTGCGCCGTTCCCGGGACCGCAGCGCCGCCACCGTGCGCATCGCCCCGGAATTGCGCGCCCAGGTCCAGTTCGCCCGCCTCAACCTGATCGAAGCGCCTTACGGCATCGACGACCGCTTCGAAGTCATTTTCTGCCGCAACATCCTGATCTACTTCGATCGCCCCACCCAGCAGAAGGTCATTTCGCAGCTGTGTGGCCACCTGCGGCCGGGGGGCTATCTGTTCATCGGCCATTCGGAAACCTTGTCGGGCATGGCGCTGCCGTTGCGCCAGGTTGCGACCACGGTTTTCCAGCACGAATAGGTGCCCCGATGCCTGACAAGGTACGTGTGCTTATCGTCGACGACTCGGCCTCGGTCCGTCAGACCCTGACCGAGGTGTTGTCCAGCGACCCCGACATCGAGGTGATGGGCGCCGCCGCCGATCCCTTCGCCGCCGCCCAGCGCATGAGCCACGAGGTGCCCGACGTCATCACCCTGGACGTCGAGATGCCGCGCATGGACGGTATCTCGTTCCTGCGCCGCATCATGGCGCAACGCCCCATCCCGGTGGTGATGTGCTCGTCGCTGACGGAAGAGGGTTCGCACACGCTGATGCAGGCGCTGGAAGCCGGCGCGGTCGACGTCATCTGCAAGCCGAAGGTCGAAACCCGCCAGTTCCTGACCGAGTCGCGTGTCGCCATCTGCGACGCGGTGAAGGCGGCGGCGCTGGCCAAGCTGGGGCGGCTGCGCCCCGCCGCCCTGCCGCGCCTGGAAGTGGCGAAGAAGCTGTCGGCGGACGCCATGATGCCGGCGCCCAGCCCCACCAACCGCGCCATGGCGCGCACCACCGAAAAGGTGGTGTGCGTCGGCGCCTCTACCGGTGGCACCGAATCGCTGCGGGTGGTGCTCGAGGCACTGCCGTCCGATTCGCCCGGCATCGTCATCGTCCAGCACATGCCCGAAAAGTTCACCGCCGCGTTCGCCCGTCGGCTGGACGGCCTGTGCGCCGTCACCGTCAAGGAAGCGGTCGACGGCGACGTGGTGCTGCGCGGCCACGTGCTGATCGCGCCGGGCAATCGCCACCTGCTGCTGCAGCGTTCCGGCGCGCGCTATCACGTGGCGGTCAAGGACGGGCCGCTGGTGTCGCGCCACCGCCCTTCGGTCGACGTGCTGTTCCGCTCGGCGGCCCAATATGCCGGTGCGAATGCGGTGGGCATCCTGATGACCGGCATGGGCGACGATGGCGCCAAGGGCTTGCTGGAGATGCGGCAGGCCGGCGCCGCCACCGTCGCCCAGGACGAAGCGTCCTGCGTGGTGTTCGGGATGCCCAAGGAAGCCATCAGCCTGGGTGCGGCCGAGAAAGTGGTGCCGCTGGATCTTATCCCGGCAGAGATATTGCGCGCCGGGCGCGTGTGACGGATGGGATTTCGGGAATGATGGAGATCACCGGGCTGGAACCGCAACTGCGCGCGCTCGTCCGGCGGCTGGGCCGCATGCTGGCCGGCATCGAGCCCGTGTTCACCCATGCCGGCGGCGCGCTGGCCGACTGCGTCGGGCATCTGGACGACCTGAAGCGCCGTTTCGCCGCCATGGCTGCCCGCATCGAGGCCGAGGATGCCCGAGGCGCCATCGCCGCCCTGCACGAGGTTTCATCCGGCCTGAACGCCCTGGCCGAGGGGACCGCCGCCAGCGAACAACGCCTCGGCGATTTGCATGCGCGTGCCGCCGCCCTGGTGCCCCGCATCAACCGCCTGAAGAAGATCATCGGCGAAATCCAGGTGCTGGCGGTCAACGCCAAGGTCGAGGCCGCCCACGTCACCGTGCGCGACGTGGATTTTACCGTCTTCACCCGCGAGATCGACCGTCTGGCAGCGCTGGCCGGCGCCAGCCTGGGCCGGTTGTCGGACGAGTTGGGCGGGCTGCTTGGCGCCATTTCGCAGGCCCGGGGCGATCTGGCCGGTTTCGTGCGCGAACACCGCCAGTCCTTGACCCAGGTGGGTGCCCATCTCGGTCACGGCCTAGCCGCCATGGCGTCGCGCACTCAGCAATCCGCCCAGGCCATGCGCGGACTGGCTGAGTTGTCCGGCCGGATGGCGGCTGCCGTGGCGCAGGCGGTCGAAGGGTTGCAGGTGGGCGACATGACCCGTCAGCGCGGCGAGCACGTGGTCGAGGCGTTGCAGACTCTGCTGGAGGTCACCGCCACCGCCGATCTGCCGGCTGCCCACCGTGCCACCCTGGCGGCCTCGGTCTGCCGGCTGCAGGCGGCCCAGGCGGAAGGCGCCGCCGCCGATCTCAGGCGCGACGTCGCGCAGATCGGCAGCAGCCTGGACGCCCTGGCCTCGGATGTGCGGGACCTGCCGCCACGCTGTGCCGCCGCGTATGGCGCCGCCGGCGGCGGCTCGTTCCTGGGCGAGCTGGGCGACCACATGCAAGCCGCCCATCGCCTGCTGGGCGTATATGCCGGGGCACGCGCAAGGATCGACCAGTTGGTGAGCCAGATCAGCCACGTGGTGGCTGGCATGGTCGGCCATATCGAAGCCATCCATTCCATCGAGGCGGACATGCGGGTCATGGGTCTCAATGCCACCTTCAAGTGTTCGCGCCTGGGCGGGCAGGGGCGTGGCCTCAGCGTCATCGCCCAGGAGCTTCGCACCTATTCCAACCGCACCGCCGAGGACGGCTCGGCCATCATGGCCGAGTTGACCGGGTTGATGCAGGCGGCCGAGCGCATGGACCGCGAAGAATGCCACGGCAACGCTTCGGGCCGCATGGAAGACGCCATGGCC
>DATGXU010000613.1:0-4844 GCA_035298685.1 Magnetospirillum sp.
TGGTGATGATGGGCCTGCGGCTGGTGGACGGAATCGACGCCGACACCTTCGCCCACGCCGCCGGCCGCAGCCTGTGGCAAGTGCTGGACGCGGCCGGACTGAGCCGGATGGAAGAGGGCGGCTTCGTCACCCGCACCGCCGCCGGCATCAGGGCGACCCCGGCCGGCATGCTGGTGCTGAACGCCCTGACGGCGGAGCTGCTGGGCTAACCCCCCCTTTACCCTCGCGCGCCCGGGTCCTTTTCGTCGAACAGGGCGGTGAGCTGGCGCAGCACCGTGCCACCCAATTCCTCGGCATCCATGATGGTCACGGCGCGACGGTAATAGCGGGTGACGTCGTGGCCGATGCCGATGGCGATCAGTTCCACCGGCGACCGGGTTTCCAGGTATTCGATGACGTCGCGCAGGTGCTTTTCCAGATAGTTTCCGGAATTGACCGACAGGGTGGAATCGTCCACCGGGGCACCGTCGGAAATCACCATCAGGATGCGGCGCTGCTCGGGCCGGCCCAGCAGACGGTCGTGGGCCCACAGCAACGCCTCGCCGTCGATGTTTTCCTTGAGGATGCCTTCGCGCAGCATCAGGCCCATGTTGCGGCGGGTGCGCCGCCACGGCGCGTCGGCCGCCTTGTAGACGATGTGGCGCAGGTCGTTCAGGCGGCCGGGATGGACCGGCTTGCCGTCGGCCATCCACTTTTCGCGCGATTGGCCGCCCTTCCAGGCGCGGGTGGTGAAGCCCAGCACCTCGACCTTGACCGCGCAGCGTTCCAGCGTGCGCGCCAGGATCTCGGCGCTCATGGCCGCCACCGTGATGGGGCGGCCACGCATGGAGCCGGAATTGTCGATCAGCAGCGTCACCACGGTGTCGCGGAAATCGGTTTCCTTTTCCACCTTGAACGACAGCGAATGGGTGGGATTGGCGACCACGCGGGCCAGACGGCCGGTATCGAGGATGCCTTCTTCCAGATCGAAATCCCACGACCGCGTCTGCTGGGCCATCAGCTTGCGCTGCAGGCGGTTGGCCAGCTTGGCGACCACGCCCTGCAGGTGCGACATCTGCTGGTCCAGCTGATTGCGCAGCCGGGTCAGCTCCTCGGGGTCGCACAGCTCCTCGGCCAGCACCACCTCGTCGTAGCGGTCGGTATAGGGATGATAGGGCTTCTCGCCGGCCTCGCCCGGCTTGGGCTGGAAATTGGGACGCTGACGCGAGGGGCCGCCGGCTTCCTCGGTGCCGGCGCCGCCCATGGTCAGTTCTTCGCCGGATTCCAGGCCGTCCTGCTCGCCTTCGCCCTCGGCGCTGCCGGGCGCCGCCTGGGGCTGGCCTTCGCTCTGGCTGCCCTGGCCGTCGTCCTCGTCCTTGTTTTCCCGCTGGCCTTGGGACTCGCCCTCGCTGGCCTGCTGGCCCTGCTCGTCGCTCTGGCGTTCCTCGTCCTCGAGCTCCGAGGCGGCGAACAGGTCAAGCTCGCTCAACAGATCCTTGAGGCCGCCGGCGAAGCCGTCCTCGTCGCCGATCAGGGCCTTCAGGCGATCCAGGCTGGCGCCGGCCTTGCTTTCCACATACGACCGCCACAGCTCCACCGCACGGGCGGCCGAAGGCGGCGGCGCCTGGCCGGTGAAGTGCTCGCGGGCAATGAAGCGCATGGCGTCGGCCAGCGGCACCTCGTCGCGCTTGGTGACGCGATCCAGTCCCTCGGCCCGCGCCTTCTGTTCCAGCACGGCGGCGATGTTGGCGGCGGTGCCGGCCATGCGCCGCGCGCCCAGCGCCTCGATGCGGGCCTGCTCGACGGCTTCGTACACGCGGCGGGCCTCGGCCCCCGGCGGCATGCGCCGCGCGTGCAGGCCGTCATTGTGATAGCGGAAACGCAGGGCCACCGCGTCGGCGGTGCCGCGCAGCCGCACCAGGTCCGAGGCGGTGACGTTGCGCGGCGGCGCCGGCAGACGCACCTCGACCCCGTGCACGGTGGCGGCGCCGGTGCCATAGCCGACGTCGAGATCACCCCGGCCGGCAATGGCGCGCAACACCGCGGTGGTGCAACGCTTCATCAGGTCGGCGGGGGTTTCGTCGCGGGCCGGGGCCGAGCTGGTCGGTCCTGTCGGGGCGTTGGGAGGCACGGGCAAGGCAGCGGTCCTACATCATCACCCGGGCGGGGGTTTCGGGCAGTTCCTGGTTGAAGCACCGCTGGTAGTACTCGGCCAGGACCGGCCGCTCGACCTCGTCGCACTTGTTGAGGAAGGTCAGGCGGAAGGCGAAGGCGACGTCGCCGAAGATCTTGGCGTTTTCCGCCCAGGTGATCACCGTGCGCGGGCTCATCACCGTCGAAATGTCGCCGTTCATGAAGCCCTGGCGGGTCAAATCGGCCAGCGACACCATCTGGGCGATGGTGTTGCGGCCCTCGGAATCGCCATAGGCGGGCAGCTTGGCGGCCACGATCTCGACCTCGGCGTCATGCTCGAGGTAGTTCAGGGTGGCGACGATGTTCCAGCGGTCCATCTGTCCCTGGTTGATCTGCTGGGTGCCGTGATAAAGGCCGGTGGTGTCGCCCAGGCCCACCGTATTGGCGGTCGAGAACAGGCGGAAGGCCGGGTGGGGGCGGATGACCCGGTTCTGGTCCAGCAGGGTCAGCTTGCCCTCGACCTCCAGCACGCGCTGGATGACGAACATCACATCGGGGCGGCCGGCGTCGTATTCGTCGAACACCAGGGCGCAGGGGTGCTGCAGCGCCCACGGCAGGATGCCCTCGCGGAACTCGGTGACCTGCTTGCCGTCCTTCAGCACGATGGCGTCCTTGCCGATCAGGTCGATGCGGCTGACGTGGCTGTCCAGGTTGACGCGGATGCACGGCCAATTGAGCCGCGCCGCCACCTGCTCGATATGGGTGGACTTGCCGGTGCCGTGATAGCCCTGCACCATGACGCGGCGGTTGAAGGCGAAGCCGGCCAGGATGGCCAGGGTGGTGTCGCGGTCGAAGCGATAGGCCGGATCGGCCTCGGGCACATGTTCCGAACCCTGGCTGAAGGCCGGCACCTTCATGTCGATGTCGATGCCGAAGGTTTCGCGCACGTCAACCTGGATGTCGGGCATGGCGAGCGGGTGGTCCGAGGCGAGCGGGCTCTGGGTGCTGGCGGTCATGATCGAAGTCCCTAAAGTCCGGGCTTATGGCCCGGCTCCTCATGCATTAAGGCTGGCAAGCAGCGTGGTGTAGGCGTGGTTGATTTCCTTGAACTTCTCTTCGGCGGCCTTGTCGCCGCCGTGAACATCGGGGTGATGGCGTTTCACCAGTTCCTTGTAACGCGCCTTGAGAATGGCAAGCGTCAGCGGACCGTCAAGCTCCATCACGCGCATGGCCGCCTGTTCCGGCGTTTCGGCCCGCGCCTTGGCGTTCTGTTCCTTCACCAGATCCTCGTCGAACACGCCGAAAGGATCGTGAATGCCGAAATTGAAGCGGCGGTTGCCGGTCTTGGCGCCCAACGGCCAGGTTTCGCGCTGCCAGGTGGTCGAGCGGCGGATTTCGTCCTCGATCTGGTCCTGGCTCATGCCCTTGTAGAAATCCCACGACGAATTGTAGGCGCGCACGTGGTCGAGACAGAACCAGTAATACTCGTTCAGCCGGTCGCGCGCCTTTGGCGCACGGTACTCGCCCTCGCTCGCGCAACCGGGATGGTCGCAGCGCCGCGCCTGCGGTTTCGGGGCCTCGTCATAGGGAATGCGCCAGGATCGCTTGGTACCGGTTGCCTTCATAATGGGTCATAATGAGGGTTGGCCGCCGCCGAGGCAAGGCGGCAGGGGGGAATTTCCGCCCTTGACGAATGACGCGCGGCATACCACTTGCGTGCGGAAGCCACTTTACCGAAAAGGATGACCCATGCAGGTTCGCGCCGCCATCGAGCGGAAACTCAATGAAGGCCTGCGCCCCGACCGCCTGATCGTCATCGACGATTCGGGCCGCCACGTGGGCCATGCCGGGCACAAGCCCGGCGGCGAGACTCATTTCCGCATAGAGATTGTATCGGCGGCCTTTGCCGGCAAGTCGCGCATCGATCGTCACCGCATGGTCAACGCCCTGCTGGCCGAGGAACTGGCCGGCCCGGTGCATGCCCTGCAGCTGGCGACGCTGGCCCCGGAAGAAGCGGCCTAACCCGCCTATTGCGCCGCCTCCAGGGGGGCAGGCTCGTCGCCCCAGGCGTCGGCGATGCCCAGGATCCAGGCGTCGCGGTTCATGATGTCGTGTTCCAACTGGTCCTGAACCACGGCGTACAGGTCGCGCACCGACACCATGGCGACAGGGCGGCCGTGGTCGTCCAGCACCGGCAGGTGGCGGAACGAATGGCGCCGCATCATGTCCAGCGCCTCGGAAATGGAATCGTCGGGCGCCAGCGAGCGCGGCTCGGGCGTCATCACCTGGCCCAGGCGCGTGGTGTCGGGATCAAGGCCGGCGGCCACCACGCGGGCGCTGACGTCGCGTTCGGTGAAGATGCCCAGCAGCTTGGCCTCCTCGGCCACCAACAGGGCAGCCACGTTCTCGGCCGCCATCAGGCGGGCGGCCTCGCGTACGGTGGCTTGGGGCGGCAGGCTCAGCACCTGACCGGCGCTGACCACGTCGGGTACAATCTTGGGTCGCATGATGCGCATGTTACCGTCCTTTAGGGGCTGTGCGCAACCCCCGTCATCCACGGCGCCCGCTCAGTCTTCCTCGGCCACCGGCCCCGAGGCCGGCGGGGTGATGCGGATCGAGGTGATCTGGTTGCGATGGCGGCGCAGCACCTCGAAGCGGAAGCCGAAAAAGCGGAAGACCTGGCCGACGGTGGGAATCTGGCGGCTTTCATGCAGCAGCAGGCCGGCGATGGT
>DATGXU010000614.1:0-4763 GCA_035298685.1 Magnetospirillum sp.
GGGGGGCTTGCTGCGGCTTGACGGGCGCGACAGCACTGGCCTGACGATTGGCCTCCCCGGTGTGGAAGAATCCCATCAGGCGGTTGAGTTCGCGCGACTGGTCTTCCAGGGCGTGGGCGGCGGCGGCGGATTCCTCGACCAGGGCGGCGTTCTGCTGGGTCATTTCGTCCATCTGGGTGACGGCGGCGTTGACCTGGTCGATGCCCGACGCCTGTTCGCTGCTGGCGGCGGCGATTTCGGCGACGATGTCGGCCACCCGCTTGACGCTGCCCAGGATGTCTTCCAGCGTCTTGCCGGCGCCCTTGACCAGTTCGGCGCCGCCGCGCACCTGGGTCGAGCTTTCGGCGATCAGCGTCTTGATTTCCTTGGACGCCTGGGCCGAACGCTGGGCCAGGTTGCGCACTTCCTGGGCGACCACGGCGAAGCCCTTGCCGGCGTCGCCGGCGCGGGCCGCCTCGACGGCGGCGTTCAGCGCCAGCAGGTTGGTCTGGAAGGCGATCTCGTCGATCATGCCGACGATGTCCTCGATCTTCTGCGACGACGATTCGATGCGGCCCATGGCGGTGATGGCGTTGTTGACCACCTCGCCGCCGCCGGCGGCGATCTCGCGGGCGCCGGCCGCCAACTGGTTGGCCTGCTGGGCGTTGGCGGCGTTCTGGCGCACGGTGGCGGCCAGTTCCTCCATCGAGGCGGCGGTTTCCTCCAGCGCCGAGGCCTGCTGTTCCGACCGCTCCGACAGGTCCTGGCTGCCGGCCGCCACTTCCGAGGCGGCGCTGCCGATCTGGCCGGCGGCGGAATTGATGTTGGTGACGATCTCGAACAGCTTGTCGGCGGTCTGGTTGACGTCGCCCTTCAACTGGCCGAACAGGCCGCCATACTGGTTGGTGATGCGCTGGGTGAGGTCGCCGCGCGCCACCGAGGCCAGCACCGCCGCCACGTCCTTCAGCGCGATGCCGGTCAGGTTGACCAGGTTGTTGACGCCCTCGCACAGGTTCAGCAGGAAACCGTCCTTGCCGGACAGGTCGATGCGGCGGTCCAAATCGCCCTCGCTGGCGGCCTTGGCCACCTCGGCCACCTCGGCGACGATGGCGGCCTCGCGGGCGCGCTGCTCGGCCTCGGCCTTGGCCTGGGCCACCCGGGCGGCCTCGGCCTCCTGTTCCATGCGCTGCTTGTCGATGGCGTTCTGCTTGAACACCTGCACCGCCTGCGCCATCTCGCCGATCTCGTCACGCCGCTCCAGCGCCGGAACCGTCACGTCCAGCTTGCCGCCGGCCAGCTCGCCCATGGCGTGGGTCATGCGGTTGATGGGAACCAGGATGGAACGGGCGATCCAGAACCCCAGCCCGCCCAGCACCGCCGACACCACGACGATGGAAACCAGCATCAGCGTGTGGATCATGCTCGACATGGAATCGGCCTGGGCGGCGGCGGTCTCGGAGGCCTTCTTGGCGTCCTCGGCGATCTTGTCGAGCAGGGGCGAGACTGCGGCGTATTCTTCGCTCAGGGATTTCAGCTCGGTGTTCAATTGCTGGCGCATGCCGACGAACCGGCGGAAGGTCGCGGCATATTCATCAAGCGCGGTCCGCATGGTGGATTGGTCGGCCGGCGACAGCGAACTGGCCGCCAGCAGGGTCTGGAAATTGCGCTCTTCCGCCGTCAGCTTGTCCACGTCGGCCTGTTCGTGCCGCAGCATGTAATCCTTTTCGTGGCGACGCATCATCAGCATGGACGTTTTCAGCCTGGGCTGATCGATCTCGGCCAGCCGGCCTTCGATGCGGTGCACCGCGGTGCGCAGCTCGTTCTGCAGGCCGGAATGCTCGTTCAGGCCCAGCGTCCGATAGGTGCCCACCATGCGATTGAACTGATCAACATAGCGCAGAAAGCCTGATTTGACCCGCCGCAGCTCCTCGGCGGCGGCAGCGTCGGTCATGCTTTGCGCCAGGGCGTCGATGTCCCGGATCACCGACTGAGCGGTGGCGGCGTGTTCCCTGGCGTAGGTTTCGTCCTCGCGCATCAGGAAATCTTTTTCATGGCGCCGGGCGTTGAGGAAGCCATAGGCGATGTCGCCCGCCATCTCGTGGCGATTGAGCGCGGCCCAGCGGTGTTCGTCGGCCGCATCCGTGCGCGAGGTGCCGACAAAATAAATGATGCCGAGCAAGATGGCGCCAGCGACGGCCAAGGTCGCCAGCAGCCCGATCCGAGTGGCTACCTTCATCGCGGAAAACCCCCAACTTCATCGCCCACGCGCCGACGGTGTAATGCCGACGGCATACCTCAATCGGACGAGTTTATAGCCGAAAAGTTGGAGGCGCCAGCATTAGATGTGGATAAAATGCGCAATGTAAGGTGGAAGTGCAAAGGCGGCCTGGTGGACTTCCGGGGTGTAATAGCGGGTGGAAACCGGCGCGGCCTGGAAGCGGGCGCGGATGGTTTCGCCGCTTTCCTGCCGTGGCCGCGGGCTGGCCGAGGCCCAGCCCAGCGCCATGAAGCCGCCCACATAGGTGGGGACGGCGGCCAAATAATAGCCGAGATCGGCGAAATGCGGCCGCCGCCGGCGCCAGGTGTCGGTGATCTCGGCGCCTTGCAGGAAGGGAACGCCGTTCTGGTTGACCACGATGCCCTCGCTTGTCAGGCAGCGGGCGCAATCCTTGTAGAAGGATTCGGTGAACAGCACCTCGCCGGGGCCGATGGGGTCGGTGGAATCGATGACGATCAGGTCGAAGCGGTCGCGGGTTTCCGCCATGAACCTGATGCCGTCGGCGATGACGATGCGGGTGCGGGGGTCGTCGAAGGCGCCGTCCGAGACGCTTGGCAGGTGCTGGCGGCAGAAATCCACCACCGCGCCGTCGATTTCCACCAGCACGGCGCGCTCGACGCCGGGATGCTTGAGGATCTCGCGCAGCATGCCGCCGTCGCCGCCGCCGACCACGCAGACCGAGCGCACCGCGCCGTGGGCGTAGATCGGCACGTGGGCCAGCATTTCGTGATAGATGAACTCGTCGCCGGTGGTGACCTGGATGACGCCGTCCAAGGTCAGCACGCGGCCGAAGCCGGGCGTCTCGAACAGGGCGATTTCCTGCATGGGGCCGGCGATGCGGGTGATTTCGCGCGTTACCCGGAAGCTCTGGCGCCAGTGGTCGTACAGCGTTTCCTGGAACCAGGACTCGGCCATGGGGGCGAACCTTTCATCGAAATGCGACAACCCTCGCCGGCGACGTGCGGCCGGCGAGGGAAGACAATTGCTGCCGAGACGCGGCTGCCGGTGTTACGGCACCAGGCCGCGCTTGCTTTCGGACACGGTGACGAAGTCGGGCGAGAACGCCGCCTTCAGCACGGGGATCGCCTTGTAGGGATCGCAATCGCCGCACATGAACACATCCAGCGCCGCATAGCCGCGTTCGGGCCAGGAATGGATGGTGATGTGGCTTTCGGCCAGCACCAGTACGCCGGAAATGCCGCCATTGGGCTGAAAATGGTGCAAATGACAGTGCAGGATGGTGGCGCCGCCGGCGATGGCCGAGGTGCGCAACGCTTCTTCCACCAATTGCAGGTCGTCCAGCTTGCTGGCGCCCCACAAGTCGATCAGCAGATGCGTTCCGGCGTACTTCACGCCATTGCGCGTGACGTAATAATCCTTGCCGTTATCCGCCTGCGGCCAGGCCTGGGTAACGGTGTCGGCGACGCTGTGGGTATTCCTCGGATCGACTTCCGAGTTCATCCCCAGTCGGGCAAGAGCGTGAGCCATTGCTCCCCTCCAAACCAGCAGATGGACCAGAATGATGAATAAGGCGCGGGTTATCCCTTAAAGCGGCTTTTGACGCAACATTAATATGGCGTCGATCAGTTGATCGAGGAAAGCCCCTGGGTCTGCATGCGCTGGCGCCAGTTGGTCATGAAGCTCTGGAATTCCTCGACCTGCTTGATCTTGTCGGGCATCCGGCGGTAGTCGATGATGCCGCGTTCGGGTTCCGAGGTCAGCAGGTCGAAGGCCTCCTTGTACTCGCTTTTGGCCATGCGCGGGCCGTAGGTGCGGCGCAGGCGGGCCAGTCCGCGATCGTCGCGCGCCAGGGTCAGCGCCGTGGCCAGATCCACCAGCCGGCGGGCGGCGCCGGGGGGCAGCGGCGAGGCGCCCTCGGGCTTCTCGATGGTGGCCTCCAGGGCGGCGGCGGCCTCGGGCCACTTCTTCAGGTCCCAATAGATTTCGGCGCGCAGTTGCTTGGCGGTGTCGGACTGGTCGTTGATGATCAGCGCCAGCGCCTCGGCCGTGCGGCCCTGTTCGGCCAGGGCGCGCACCCGCAGATAGCGGCGCTGGTCGAACAGGTCGGTGGGCACGCCGGGAACCTCGCTCATGTCCAGGCTGTCCAGCGCCATGGCCGCCTTGCGGTCCGACAGCTCCATGAAGGCCAGGCGGGCGCCGACGCGGGCCCTTTCCTGCCCCTGCAGGCGGAACTGCACCTGATGGCGCAACAGGTCGCCGGCCCGGTCCAGCAGGTCCACCGCCGCCAGGCGGTCGGCCAGCTTGCGGATCATCTCGTCACCCTTGGGGCCCGAGGGGGTCAGTTCCTGGAACTCGTCGTAAAGGCCGATGGCCGAGACCGCCGACATGCCGTCGGCGCCGCCACCCAGATACAGCTTTTCGAACGCGTCCGACATCATGGCCTGGATCGCGCCGATATCCGGGTGGTCGGAATGATTGGACACCACCGAGCGCAGCAGGCGCAGGCCCTCGGCATACTGGCCATCGGCCAGCATCAATTCGCCCA
>DATGXU010000615.1:0-1753 GCA_035298685.1 Magnetospirillum sp.
ATGGTCAGGTCAACCAGCGTCACCATGGCGGCGACGATCAGGATGTAAACCGGCACGCGCACTTCGTGGGTGATGTAGCCGCGGAACATGGCGACCAGCAGGTTGGACGCCGCCATCACCAAAGCCGTCGCCAGCCCCATGCCCAGGCCGTTGGTGGCGCTGGTGGTCATGGCCATGGTCGGGCACATGCCCAACAGCATGCACAGCACGCCGTTATTGTCCCACAGGCCGTCCTTGATGATGGTGCGGTATTGGGTCGCCATCAGTGCGTCTCCAACAGCTGTGTCTTGTTCGCGGCATAGAATTCCAGGCCCTCGCGGACGGCCTTGACCACGCCGCGCGGGGTGATGGTGGCGCCCGAGAACTGGTCGAAGGTGCCGCCGTCCTTCTTCACCTTCCACTTGTCGGGCGCGGGATTGCCCAGCGAAAGGCCGGTGAAGCGGGTGATCCAGTCAGTCTTGGCGACCTCGATCTTGTCGCCCAGGCCGGGGGTTTCCTTGTGGGCCAGGGCGCGCACGCCCAGCACCTTGCCGTCGGCGTCCACCGCCAGCATCAGGCGGATTTCACCGGCATAGCCGGACCCCTCGATCTGATAGGCCACGCCGGTCACCTTGCCGCCCTTGGTGGCGCGGTAGACCGTCAGGTCCTTGCCCTCGTGGGTCTTGACCACCAGGGTGTCCTTGACCGGGTTGTTGTCGTGGATCGCCGCCGGGATCACCTTGCCCAGCGCGTTCTGCTTGTCCTCAAGGGCGCGCAGTTCGATGGGGTCGGCGGTCACCATGTCGGTGGCGGCCAGGACGACGCCGAAGCCCAGGCAGAAAGCGCCCAGGATCACGCCGTGGATATAGGTGGGCTTGCTCATTGCTCCCCCTTCAGCGGCAAGGGCTCACCCTTGCGGGTACGGCCGAACACACGCGGGCGGAATTGCTGGTCGATGATGGGCGTCAGCGCGTTCATCAGCAGCACGGCGAAGGCCATGCCCTCGGGGTAGCCGGCGAAGGTGCGGATGGTCCAGGTCAGCAGACCGATGCCGAAGCCGAACACCAGCTGGCCCTTTTTCGACACCGGCGAGGTCACGTAATCGGTGGCGATGAAGAAGGCGCCCAGGAAGGTGGCACCCGACAGCAGGTGGAAGATGCCGGGGGTGAAACGGGCCGGGTCGATGGCGTTGGCGATGGTGCCCAGCGCGAACACCGTCGCCATCACCGCCACCGGGATGTGCCACGAGATGATGCGCCGTGCCAGCAGCACCAGACCGCCCAGCAGCACCAGCAGGGCCGAGGTCTCGCCCATGGACCCCGCCTTCGATCCCAGCACCAGATCCATCAGGCTTGGGACGTGCTTGATGGACTCGCCGACCAGGATGCCGCGCGACAGCTCGGTCTTGACGTAGCCCAGGGCGCTGGCGGCGCTCATGGTGTCCAGTGTGCCCTTGCCGAAGGTGATCGCCAGCGCGTCGGCGAAACCGGGGCTTCCGGCCGCGAACAGCGGATGCGGCGCCACGAACAGGGTCATCTGCACCGGGAACGACACCAGCAGCGCCACACGGGCGACCATGGCCGGGTTGAACACGTTCTGGCCCAGGCCGCCGAACACATGCTTGGCCAGCGGAATGGCGAACACGGCGCCCAGCACCGCCACCCACCACGGCGCCCACGGCGGCAGGCTCATGGCCAGCAGCCAGCCGGTCAGCGCCGCCGAGCCGTCGGTCAGGGTGGGCTGCAGCGGCTTGCCGGCCACGCGCAGGCACAGC
>DATGXU010000616.1:0-2170 GCA_035298685.1 Magnetospirillum sp.
ACGATGCCGCCATCCATGTGCTGGATGGTCTTGCGGTAGGATTCCACCTTGACCTCGCCGCGCGCCACGGCGGCGGAATTCAGCGGCGCCAGGGCCGCCCACCCGCCGAAGCCGCCGAACGCCACCACGATGGTGGCAACGCCCAGCCGCCGGGCGGTGCGTCCGCCCACTTCGTCCAACCCGGGAGTGGTTTCCCAATGGCGAATAAGACCGGTCATGGGCGCACCTCCTGCACTGCGGCGGCGGCGTTGGGCCGGGGCGCGGCCGTGTTGGCCGGCGCCTGGGGCAACACTTTCGACATCACCTCGTCGCGCGCCCCCAGCATGTCGACACGGCCGTCACGCAACAGCATCAGCCGATCGACGCTCATCAGAACGCGGGCCCGATGGGCGATGACGATGGTGGTGAGTTGCCGCTCGCGCGCCCACAGCAGGGCACGGATCAGGGCGTTCTCGCCCTCGGCATCCAGGTTGGAGTTGGGCTCGTCCAGCACCAACAGGCGCGGCTCGCCATAGAAGGCCCGGGCGATGCCGATGCGCTGGCGCTGGCCGCCCGAGAGGTTCTTCAGCGCATCGGCGATTTCCGTGTCATAGCCCAACGGCAGCCGCAAGATCATCTCGTGCACGCCGGCCAGCTTGGCCGCCTCGATCACCTTGGCGTCGTCGGGCTCGGCCATGCGGGCGATGTTGCGCTTGATGGTGCCGGGGAACAGTTCGATGGCCTGGGGCAGATAGCCGACGTGCCGGCCCATGTCCTCGCGCGGCCAGATAGCCACGTCGGCACCGTCCAGCCGGGCCTTACCCCGCGTCGGCTCCTGAATTCCCAGGATGATGCGCGCCAGCGTGGATTTGCCCGCCGCCGACGGCCCGATGATGCCCAGCGACTGGCCGGCGGGCAGGTCCAGCTCGACCTGCGACAGGATCGGCCGCTCGAGGTGGGGCAGTTCGAAGCACACCCGTTCCAGCACCAGCCGACCCGACGGCGCCGGCAACTGGGTGGCGTGGCGCGGCCGCCCCCGTCGTTCTAGGGCGGTGCGCACGCGGGCATGGGCGTTGCGCGCGCCGATGAAATTCTTCCAGCTGCCGACCAGGCTTTCCACCGGCGCCAGGGCGCGGGTCAGCATGATCGAGGCGGCGACCACGCTGCCCACCGACACCTGATCGTTGATGGCCAGCCACGCGCCCACCGCCACGATCGCCACCTGGACGCCGAAGCGCCCGAACCGCGCCAACGCCGCCAGCAGCGCCGAACGCTGCCACGCCACCGCCAGGAAATCCTGGGTACGCCGGGATTCGGCGGCCCAGTGGGTGACCAGACCGGACAGCATGCCCATGGCCTCGATGACCTCGGCGCGGCGAACGTATTCGTCGGCGCGCGCCTGTGCCAGCGTCAGCCGCTGCCCCGCCGTCTTCAGCGGCGTGCGGGTTGCCGCCTCGCTGAGCAGCGCCAGGCCGAACAACACTACCCCGCCCCCCAGCGTCACCCAGCCCAGGGCCGGATGCAGCAGGAACATCACCACCGCGTAGACCGGCACCCACGGCGCATCGAACAGATGAAAGACGCCCGGCCCGGTGATGAAGTTGCGCACGGTGGAAAGATCGCGCAGCACCTGGGCGCCGAGCGCGCCGTCGCCATCGGGGCCGTTGCGGATCGCCCGCCGCAGCAGGTCGGGCGCCCAGACACGTTCCAGCCACAGCCCCACATGTACCATCAGGCGCGAACGCACCGCCTCCAGCACGGCATGAATGAGCAGCGCCCCTATGGCGACCAGCGTCAGCATGGCCAGGGTCGCCCCCGAGCGGCTGGACATCACCCGGTCGTAGACCTGAAGGCTGTACAGGGGAATGGCCAGGATCAGGACGTTGGAAAACAGGCTGAAAACCAGGACGCAGGCAAAGGTATGCCGCGCCCCCCCAAGGATGCCGTCGCGAGCAACCATGGAACACCTTTGGCACGAGTGAACCAGCGTTAAGGGGTGGGCCACCCATCCAACGCGGATGGGTGGCCCAAGCCGTCCCTTAGTGCACGAACCAATCCGCCGAGACGTCGCTGGCGGAATGGTTGATCAGGGTCACATCGCCGGTCGAGGTATGCAGAACCACCGATTGCTCGCCGGTGGTCTCGCCGCCCGTGGTGCCGCCACCGGTTTCACCGCCGGTCGTGCCACCGG
>DATGXU010000617.1:0-1552 GCA_035298685.1 Magnetospirillum sp.
TCATGGACGCCGCCGATTTCGACGGCGCCTATGTGGCGCGCAACCTGCGCCAGCCGGTGCTGTTCGCCCAGGGCGTCGCCACCTTGCTGGACGAAGGCGCCGGCGTGCTGATCGAGATCAGCGCCCATCCGGTGCTGATGCACGACCTGAACGCCGCCATCGCCGAGGCGCGCGCGCCCGCAACCGCCATCGCCAGCCTGGGACGCGACCGCGGCGGCTGGGCCGATCTGCTGGCGAACGTGGCGCATGCCTGGACCGCCGGCTGCCCGCTGCGCTGGGACGCGGTGTCGCCCGCCGCCCCGTGGGTCGACCTGCCCGCCTATCCGTGGGAGGGCGAGGCGCTGTGGCTGGACCCGATCATCCCTCAGGTTTCCGCCCGCGACGAGCTGCCGCTGCTGGGCATGGATTGGGAAGACACCCCGCTGGACCCGGCGGCGACGCTGGCGGCCAAGCGCCTGCCTGCCGTTGCCACCGCCGTCATCGGTGTGGACGGCGCCGAGCGGCAGGCCGTCGAGGACGCCCTGCGCGCCCAGGGCGACACCGTCGCCGCCCCCGAGGATGCCGAGCGGCTGATCGTGGCGAGCTTTGCCTCGGCCGATCCGCTGGAAGGTGGGCTGTTCGCCCTTGACCGGCTGTTGCGGGCCGAACGCACGCCGCCCCGCATGGTCGTGCTGACCCGCCAGCAGCCGGGCGCGGTGATGCTGCGGCCCGAGGACGCCGCCCTGGCCGCCTTTGCCCGCGTCGCCGCCGCCGAGCGGCCCGAGCTGTCGCTGCGCTGCATCCACGTTGACGGCGTCACGGCTGAAACCGCCGGCGCCATCGCCCTGGAAGCCCGCATGGAAGACGGCCCGGCGCTGGTGGCGCTGGTGGGGGGCAAGCGTCAGGTGGAACGGCTGGCGCCGCTGCCGCCGCGCCCGGCGGAACCGCTGGATTTCACCCGCCCCGGCGTCCACGTGGTGACCGGCGGCACCAGCGGCATCGGCCTGGAAAGCGCCGCCTTGCTGGTGCGGCGCGGCGCCCGCGACATCGCGCTGATTTCCCGCACCGGCTTGGACGCCGCCAACCCGCTGCTGGCCGAGATGGAACGGGCCGGTGCACGGGTGCGCCATTACGCCGCCGACATGGCCGATGCCGATGCCGTGGCCGCCGCGCTGGCCGCCATCCGCGCCCAGCAAGGCCCTGTTCGCGGCGTCATCCATGCCGCCGGCACCTCGGGCAACGCGCTGATCGCCGACAGCGACCGCGCCGCCATGGAGGCGGTGCTGGCCCCCAAGCTGCGCGGCGCCCTGGCGCTGGCGAATCTTACCGCCGCCGACCAGCCGGACTACCTGCTGTTCCATTCCTCGATCGCCGCCTTGTTCCGCTCGACCAGCCAGGCGACCTATGCCGCCGCCAATGCCGGTGTGGACGCCCTGGCCCGCACCCTGGCCGCCGAGGGCCGCCGGGCGGTGTCGGTGGCGTGGCCGATCTGGCGCCAGACCGGGCGCGCCGCGCGCGAGGGCTTCACCCCCGACACCGCGTTCCTGGCGCTCGATACCGCCGAGGGCATCGC
>DATGXU010000618.1:0-4158 GCA_035298685.1 Magnetospirillum sp.
GCAGGAGATCTACCGCACCCTGGCGCGCCTGATGGGGACCGATTTGACGGTCATGATCACCGGTGAATCGGGAACCGGCAAGGAACTGGTGGCGCGCGCGCTGCACAATTACGGCAAGCGCCGCAACGGTCCGTTCGTGGCCATCAACATGGCCGCCATCCCGCGCGAGCTGATCGAAAGCGAGCTGTTCGGCCACGAAAAGGGCGCCTTTACCGGCGCGACCCAGCGGGCGGCAGGTCGTTTCGAGCAAGCCGAGGGCGGCACCCTGTTCCTCGACGAAATCGGCGACATGCCGCCCGAGGCCCAGACCCGGTTGCTGCGCGTGCTGCAGGAAGGCGAATACACCACCGTGGGCGGTCGCACGCCGATCCGCGCCAATGTCCGCATCGTCGCCGCCACGCACCGCGACCTGACCCAGCTGATCCGCCAGGGTCTGTTCCGCGAGGACCTGTTCTACCGCCTGAACGTGGTGCCGATCCGGCTTCCGCCGTTGCGTGAGCGCGCCGAGGACATTCCCGAACTGGTCCGCCATTTCCTCGGCCTCGCCGCTCAGGAAGGGCTGCCGGCCAAGACCATCGACGCCCAGGCCATGGACCGCCTGAAGCGGCACCGCTGGCCGGGCAACGTGCGCGAACTGGAAAACCTGGTTCGCCGCTTGGCCGCGCTGTACTCGCAGGAAGTCATCGGCATCGACGTGATCGAGGCGGAACTTGCCGGCGGCGTGCCGACCATGGACAGCATGGGCGCGGTCGAAGGCGAGGGGCTGTCGACCACGGTCGAGCGCCACCTGCGCGAATATTTCAACAGCCATGGCGACGGCCTGCCGCCGCCCGGGGTCTACGACCGCGTGCTGCGCGAGGTCGAGCGTCCGTTGATCTCGCTGGCGCTCGAGGCTACACGCGGCAACCAGATCAAGGCCGCACAGGTTTTGGGCCTGAACCGCAACACCCTGCGCAAAAAGATCCGTGACCTCGACGTGCCGGTCGCCCGGGGCGGGTTGAAGTAGGCGGCGTCATGGCAAGCGACCGCCGTCGGCTGACGCCGCGCCTGATGGTATGGGCGCGGAAAGTGGGGCTGGCCCGCAAGCTGGCCCTGGGCCTGACGCTGGCGGTGATCCCGTCGGTGATCGCCACCTTCATGGCGATGACGGTGTCGGGACCGGTCGGACCCGAGCCGCACACGGTCATTTCGTTGCTTGGCCTCGACGTCGCGCTGCTGATGGGGCTGGGCGCGGTGGTGGGCGTGCGCATCGTGGCGGTCTGGCGCGCCCGGCGCCGGGGCAGCACCGGCTCGAAGCTGCACCTGCGCTTCATCATCCTGTTTTCGCTGGTGGCGGTCACGCCGGCCATCGTGGTGTCGGTGGGCTCGACCGTATTTTTCCGGTATGGCGTGGAAAGCTGGTTTTCGGGGCGCGTCAGAACCGCTTTGCAGGCGTCGCTGCAGGTGGCCAAGGCCTACCTCGAGGAACATCAGCAGATCATCGGCGGCGACGCCCTGGCCATGGCCAACGACATCAACCGCGAGGGTCCGGATCTTGCGCGCTCGGGTACGCAGTTCTCGGCCTTCATCGGCAGCCAGGCGGCCATCCGCGGCCTCAGCGAGGCGATCGTCTTCGAAGGGCAGGGCGGGCGGGTGCTGGCCCGTTCGGGGCTGGCGTTCTCGATCGAATCGGGCGTCGCCCAGATTCCCTATTGGGCTTATGAAAAGGCCCGCTCGGGCGAGGTCGCGGTGCTGACCAGCGATGACGACGACCGCGTGCGCGCATTGGTCCAGCTTCAGGGCTTCTTCGGCGAAACCTATCTGTACGTGGGCCGCTTCGTCGATCCCAAGGTGATCGGCCATATGGAGCAGACCTCGGCCGCCGTGGCGGAATACGAACGGCTGGAAGGCCGGCGGATGGGATTGGAGAAGGCCTTCTCCCTGGTCTTCGCCGTGATCGCCTTGTTGCTGCTGCTGGCGGCCATCTGGGTTGGCCTGACCATGGCGCGAACGCTGGCCAACCCCATCGCCCGGCTGATCGACGCGGCGGAGCGGGTCCGTTCCGGCGACCTCGATGCCCGCGTGGCCGAGGATGCCGCCGACGAGATCGGCACCCTGGCGCGCGCCTTCAATCGCATGACCGACCAGTTGCAGGCCCAGCGGCGTGAATTGGTGGATGCCAATCGCGAGCTGGACGAACGCTCGCGCTTCACCGAAACGGTGCTGTCGGGCGTGACTGCCGGCGTCATCGGCCTGGATCGCGACGGGTTGGTGCATCTGCCCAACCGTTCGGCCTGCGACATGCTGGCCATCGACACCGAGCAGGTGATCGGCCGCCCGCTGGCCGAGGTTGCGCCGGAACTGGCCGAGGCTCTGGAGGAATGCCGCCGCCGTCCCGACAGGCTGGGGCAACACGAGATCAAGCTGACCCGCTCGGGCCGCTCGCGCAGCCTGTTGGTGCGGGTGGCGGCCGAGCAGTTGGCGGGGGAAACCATCGGATTCGTCGTCACCTTCGACGACATCACCGAACTGGTGTCCGCCCAGCGCAAGGCGGCCTGGGCCGACGTGGCCCGCCGCATCGCGCATGAGATCAAGAATCCGCTGACCCCGATCCAGCTTTCGGCGGAACGCCTGAAGCGCAAGTATCTCAAGGAGATACAAAGCGACCCTGAGACGTATTCCAAGCTGATCGAAACCATCGTCCGCCAGGTTGGCGACATCGGCCGCATGGTCGACGAGTTCTCGTCCTTCGCCCGCATGCCGGCGCCGCAGATGAAACCCGACGATCTGGCGGAAATCTGCCGACACGCGGTGTTCCTGCAGCGCACCGGCTATCCCGACGTCGCGTTCGAGGCCGATCTGCCGGCCGGCAAGGTGCCGCGGGTTTGTGATGGTCGGCTGATCGGCCAGGCGCTGACCAACCTTCTGAAGAATGCGGTCGAGGCGATCGGCGGGCGCGAGGGCGAGGGGCTGCCGCCGGGGCGCGTCCACCTGGAGCTGTCGGAACGCAATGGCCAGTGGGTGGTCGAAATCACCGACAACGGCAAAGGATTGCCCACGGAAAACCGCGAAAGGCTGACCGAACCCTATATGACCACACGGGCCAAAGGCACCGGATTAGGGCTTGCCATCGTCAAGAAAATCATGGAAGACCATGGGGGTGATCTTTACCTGGAGGACGCTCCCGGTGGTGGTGCTCGCGTCGGCTTGATCTTCGGCAACACTGACCAACCGGCCGCCGCAGCGTCCACCGACCAGACGGCAACTCATGGCGCATGACATTCTGATCGTCGACGACGAGGCCGATATTCGCGCCCTCATCGCCGGTATTCTTGAGGACGAGGGCTATTCCACCCGCGAGGCCGGAAACTCCGACGCCGCCTTGGAAGCCGTGCGTGCGCGCCGCCCCAGCCTGATCATCCAGGACATCTGGCTGCAGGGATCGAACCTGGACGGTCTGGGCATCCTGGCGGCGGTCAAGCGTGACCATCCCGATGTGCCGGTGGTGATGATCTCGGGCCACGGCAATATCGAAACCGCGGTCGAAGCCATCAAGATCGGCGCCTACGACTTCATCGAAAAGCCGTTCCAGACCGACCGCCTGCTGATCATCGTCGAACGCGCCATCGAAGCCGCCACCCTGCGCCGCGAGAACAAGGAACTGCGGCTGCGCGCCGGCTCGGCCGCGCCGGTGACCGAGCTGGTGGGCAACTCGCCCTTCGTCCAGCAAATCCGCCAGGCGGTGGAAAAGGTGGCGCCGACCAATTCCCGCGTGCTGATCACCGGCCCCGCCGGGTCGGGCAAGGAAGTGGTGGCCCGCATCATCCACGGCCGCTCGCGCCGGGCCGATGCCCCGTTCGTGGTGCTGAACTGCGCCGCCATGCATCCCGACCGCATGGAGGTCGAGCTGTTCGGCACCGAGCATGGCGAGACTCCGGACGCGCCGCGCAAGATCGGCAATTTCGAGCTGGCCCATGGCGGCACCCTGCTGCTGGACGAAGTGGCCGACATGCCGCTGGAAACCCAGGGCAAGATCGTCCGTGTCCTGCAGGACCAGACCTTCGAACGGGTGGGGGGAACCCAGCGCGTCGAGGTGGACGTGCGGGTGATCGCCACCACCAACCGCGACGTTCAGTCCGAAATGGCCGCCGGCCGTTTCCGCGAGGATCTGTATTACCG
>DATGXU010000619.1:0-5565 GCA_035298685.1 Magnetospirillum sp.
TCGGGAGCCCGCCGACGTCCCCATCCAAGCCGATGGATGGTCCGCCTACAATGCAATCCACGCGGTTCCGCATGAATGCCTTTTGAAACAATGGGATGGGTGATGGCGCGTGGATGCGCGGGTCAAGCCCGCGCATGACAAATATGAGGAAGAGAGCCTCGGAACGGCGTTTTTCGCAGCCCGTTAGAGCGGACGCGGGCGGCCGTAATGGATGAAGTCGGTCCAGGTGCGCTCGACCCGCTGCAGGGTGGCGACGGCGTTTTCCAGCGCGCTGGCAGTCTCGGCGCTGCCGCCCAGCACCTCGGCCAGGTCGTTCTGCAGCTTGCGCGCGGCGTTGCACAGCTCCAGCCCCTTGTCGGTGAGCTTCAGGCGCACCGAGCGGCGGTCGTGCGGCGAGCGTTCCTGGGTCAGGTAGCCCGCCTCGGTCAGTGCCTTGATGTTGTACGACACGTTCGAGCCCTGGTAGTAGCCGCGGTCCTTGAGGTCGCGGATCACCACTTCGTTCTCGCCGATGTTGTAGAGCAGCAAGGCCTGGACGGCGTTGATGTCTTCGATGCCCAGGCGCCGCATTTCCGTGCGCAGCACGTCAAGGAAATGCCGGTGCAGGCGTTCGATCAGGTGGACGATGTCGAAATAGGGCTGGGTCATAAGAAAGGAGTATAGGAGTACTCCTTTCGGGCAACAACAGGGTTTTTACAGGCGGTGAACCGATTGTAATCGTGCCTGGGGCCGCGTTCACGGAGACGGCGCCGCCGCTTGCGGCGTGGCCGCGCGGTGCTTTTTCAGCCAGTCCAGCATGGTGTCGGCGTCGGAAACTTCGAACGGGTCGGACGGGCAGTTGTCGTCGAAGCCGGGTTCGACGAACATCTTCACCACCTCGCCATCTTCAACGTACATTGAATAACGCCAGCTGCGCATGCCGAAGCCCAGGTTCGACTTGTCCACCAGCATGCCCATCTTGCGGGTGAACTCGCCGTTGCCGTCGGGCAACAGGAAGACCTTGCTGGCACCCTGGGTCTTGCCCCACTGATACATGACGAAGGCGTCGTTGACCGACAGGCAGACTACCTTGTCCACGTCCAGCGCGCGGAACTGGTCGAACAGTTCTTCGTAGCGGGGCAGGTGGCTGGTCGAGCAGGTGGGGGTGAAGGCGCCGGGCAGCGAGAACACGATGACGCGCTTGCCCTTGAAGATCTCGTCCGAGCCGAGGTCCTTCCATTCGAACGGATTGGGGCCGCCCAGCGCGTCGTTGCGCACGCGGGTCTTGAAGGTGACTTTCGGAACTTGCATGGCCGGTTCTCCGCGGTTTCCACGGGGAAACACCGGCGGCCGGGGCTGGTTCCTGAAAGAAGTCAGGCGAACAGTCGGCGGGCCACCACCTCGCGCAACAGCATCCAGGCGAAGCGTGCGTTGGTGGAAACATAGCGGGGGCCCAGCCGGCGGGGTTCCTGCATCAGCCGGTACAGCCATTCCATGCCGGCTTTCTGTACCCAAAGCGGCGCCCGCTTCAGGTTGCCGGCGATGACGTCCAACGAGCCCCCCACGCCGAAAGCGACCGGCACGTCGATTTGGGGATGAACGCGGGCCAGGAACAGGTCCTGCATGGGGCTGGACAACGCCGCAACCAGGCAATGGGCGCCCGATTGGTTGATCAGGCGGACCAAATCCGCCTCTTGCTGGGCCGAGAAATAGCCGTGATGCCATCCGGCCAGCTGCAGGGCCGGATACCGCTCTTTCAGGGCGGCGACAGCGCGTTCCAGCACCTCGGGCTTGGCTCCCACCACGAACGGCCGCAGGCCCTTGTCGGCGCACAAAGCCATGATGCGGCCGAGCAGATCGATGCCCGACACTCGTTCGGGAATGTCCACGCCCATCAGCCGCATGCCCCACACCACGCCCATGCCGTCGGTGACGACGGTGTCGGCTTCCAGCACCGCCATGCGGAAGTCCCACGACCCGCCCATGTCGATCAGCTTCGATACGTTGATGTCGGCGATGCGCATCTTGCGGCCCATCCCCATCGCCTCCTCGGCGCAGCCAAGCACCTGATCCATGGTCAGGGGATCGACGGCGGTGCCCAGGCGGAACGGGCGCCCGCCGGCGTTGGACAGGCCGTCGTCCAGGGCCGGACTTTGCTTCCACCGCGACAGCGCGCCCAGCCCATCCACCCCGATCAGGGTACGCATCATCGTGGCCACCAGCGCCTTGGCCGGATTGGGGCGGCGGTCGTGGGCGGCGTTCAGCGTGGCGTCCAGCGTCGCGATCTCGTCTGCGGTGGCGCAAGACGGTGAGAGGTCGGATACCGCCGCGCCGACCTCTCGCCGCAACGTGCCGGGCCAGGTGGCGGTGTGGGGGCTGGGTTGCGGCTCCAGCCCGGCGCGGCGCAGCAGGCGGTCCAGCGAGCCCGGGGTGAAGATGCTGACATGGGCGGGATGAACCTCGGCCCACGAGGTCAGGCCGTCGGGCACTTCGATGACCATGCGTCCCTGGGGGGCGAGGCGGTCGCGCAGGTGGCGAAGCGCCCGCAGCGGATCGGCCAGATGTTCGAGCACATGGAACATGACGATCAGGTCGAAGCGGCCCTCGACGTCCATCACGTCGTCGATGAAGCGGATCGGCGCGCCATCGGCCGCCAGGGTGCGGTGGCTGGTGTCGGGTTCGACGGCGGTCAGGTCCAGGTCCGGCCGCAGGGCGTGCAGGCGGCCAAGGAAGGCGCCCATGCCCGAGCCCACTTCCAGCACCCGTCCGGCCGGCGCCGGCACGGGGGCCAGGGGCTGGGCGCGCAGCCATGCCACTTCGCGGCACCGTTGTGCCCGCAACAACGATTCGCCCGGCGTGTTGCTGGCCTCATAGGGGAACAGGCGGCGGTAGTGGTTGGCATAGAATTGGGCGGTGGCGGCGGGGGTGAGATCGGGGTGCAGGTAAAGGCCGGCGCAAACGCCGCACCGCGTCAACCACTGTCCCCAGCCCTGGCGCGCCTCGCGCCCCACCCGGCGCTGGTCGACGGTCGCCCCGCACAGCCGGCAGCAGCCATGGGCGTTGTTGGCGGTGAAATCGGGAGAGGACGGAGAGCGCGAGAACGACAAGCCCATGATCGCCTTGGATACGAATTCCGCCCAGAACCTTACAGCAGGCCCAGGCTCTTGAAACTGACATGCCCCTTGCGGCCGATCACCAGATGGTCGTGCAACTGGATGCCGACGGCCCGCAGGGCGTCGCGCACCGTTCGCGTCATCTCGATATCCGCCTTCGAGGGCGTGGGGTCGCCGCTGGGATGGTTATGGGCCATGATGATGGCGCTGGAATTCAGCTGCAGCGCCCGTTTCACCACCTCGCGCGGGTACAGCGGGGTGTGGTCGACGGTGCCCTGCTGCTGCAGTTCGTCGGCGATCAGCACGTTCTTGCGGTCCAGGAACAGCAGGCGGAACTGTTCCACCGGCAGCCGGCCCATGACGGCGTTGCAGTAATCCAGCAAGGCGTCCCACGACGAGATCACCGGCTTGTCCATCACCTTCAGGCGCGCCATGCGCTGGGCGGCGTGCTCGACCACCTTCAGATAGGCGGCGATGGTGGGCGAGATGCCGCTGAATGCCTCAAGCGTCTGCGGCGGCGCCGCCAGCACTTCGGCGAAACCGCCGAATTCGTCGATCAGCGCCTTGGCCAGCGGCTTGGTGTCGCGGCGCGGAATGACGCTGGCCAGCAGCAGTTCCAGCACCTCGTAATCGGGCAGCGCCTCGGGCTCGGCCAGAAAGCGTTCGCGCAGCCGTTCGCGATGGCCGTGATAATGGGGCTTGCCGGAGGCGGGCGCGTCCTCCAGCCCGGGCAGGGCGGGGTCGGACGTCACAGGCGGTTATGAAAGCTTTCCAGCCATTCCAGCCGGCTTTCCAGCGTGTCGATGTCGTGGTCCAGCCAGTCGGTCAGGTGGCAGGGATCGGAATCGTTGGTGGCGAAGGTGCCGCGCAGGTCGATCAGGCGGGCCAGCTCGGTTTCCACCATCTCGATCAGCAAATCGGCCTGGGCGCGCTGTTCCGACCGCTCCAGCAGGTCGAGAAAGCGCATCTTCAGCGCGATGATCAGCTTGGACAGATCGGTGCCGGCGCGCAGCCGCGCGGTCAGCAGGGTCTTGAACTCGCGGCGGCCGGCCTCGGTGATGCCCAGCAGGGCATCGTCTTCCATGCCGCTGCCGTCCAGCGCCTCGACCAGACCTTCGTAGCGCAGCAGCTCGATGGAGGTGCCCATCAGGTCCAATTGCGGCCCGGCCACGCGGGACAGGAAATGACGCACCGACCCCGCCAGCTGGGAATAGCGCATGGGTTCGCGGGCAATGGTGCCCAGGGCGCACAGGCGCGCGGCTTCCTTGGGCGTCAGTGTATTGTCAGCGAACATGGTCGGTTCCCTTTCCCCGGCCTAACTGCGAGTCATTCGCAACATATAATGCGGCGCAATGATCTGTCCAGTGCCAGACCATTATGGCAGAAGCGCAGCCGCCATTCCATCGGCCAGAACGCCGTGGCCGGGTTTTACCCCGGCCATGCCGCTATGAATAGGCGAGCTGGAAGCGCACCGGCTTGCCGATGGGGTCGCCGACCAGCTGGCCATCCATCATCACCGGGTTGCCGCGTACGATGGTGCCCACCGGCCAGCCGGTGACGCGCTTGCCGTCGAACGGGGTCCAGCCGCAGCGGCTGACGATCCACTGGTTGGTGATGACGCGCTCGGCCTTGAGGTCGACCAGAGTGAAATCGGCGTCATAGCCCAGCGCGATGCGGCCCTTGCCGGCCAGATTGTAGATGCGCGCCGGCCCCGCCGAGGTCAGGTCGACGAAGCGTTCCAGGCTCAGGCGGCCGGCGTTGACGTGGTCCAGCATGATCGGAACAAGGGTCTGCACGCCGGTCATGCCCGAAGGCGACTGCGGATAGGGCTTGTCCTTTTCCTCGCGGGTGTGGGGGGCGTGGTCGCTGCCCAGCACATCGACCACGCCGTTGGCGATGGCGTCCCACAGGGCGGCGCGGTGGCGTTCCTCGCGGATGGGCGGGTTCATCTGGGCATAGGTGCCCAGGGTTTCGTAGCATTCGGGGGCGGTCAGCGTCAGGTGCTGGGGCGTGGTTTCCACCGTCGCCAGATCCTTGTGGCCGGCCAGGAACTGGGCTTCCTCGGCGGTGGTGACGTGCAGCACGTGCACGCGCCGCTTGGCCGCCTCGGCCAGCCGGATCAGTCGCTGGGTCGCCAGCAGCGCCGTCTGGGCGTCGCGCCAGACATGGTGGGCGCGGGGGTGGCCGGCTTCCTCGGCGATCTTCTTGCGCTCGATCAGCCGGGCTTCGTCCTCGCAATGGACGGCGACGCGGCGATAGCCCTGGGCCAGCACGCGGGCCAGGGTTTCGTCGTCGCTGACCAGCAGGTTGCCGGTGCTCGAGCCCATGAACACCTTGATGCCGGCGCAGCCGGGAATGCGCTCCCACCGGGCCAGATTTTCCACGTTGTCGGCCGCGGCACCCAGGAAAAAGGCGTGATCGGTCCAGGTGCGGCCCTCGGCGCGCTTCAGCTTGTCCAGCAATTCCACGTCGG
>DATGXU010000620.1:0-4165 GCA_035298685.1 Magnetospirillum sp.
GCGTGTCGGCGAAATGCTGGCCGGCGACGTCGCGCAATTCGGCCCCGATGAACGCCAGCGCGGTGGCGTTGGCTTCGATCATCCGGCCGTCGGTGGTCAGCAGCCCGATGAACTCGAACGTCTGGTCGAAGATGGCGCGGAAGCGGCGCTCGCTGTCGGCCAGCCGCTTCTGGGCCTCGACCAGTTGGTTGATCTCGGTAAAGCTGGACACCACCGCGTCGCCCGCCTCGGGGTGATGGATGGGGACGCTGTGCACCTGCAGCCAGCGCACGGTGCCGTCGGGCTGGCGCGTGCCGATGATGGCCGACACCGGGTTGCCGGAGGCCTGTGCCAAATGGGCCGGGTGGTCCGATGGCGCCAGCGGTTCGCCGTTCCAGTGGATCAGCTCGGGCGATCCCGCCGGCCCCAACAGCGTGCGTGCGGCGCTGTTGATGCCGATGATGCGGCCATCGGCGGCACGGATGGTGATGCCCTCGGGCACGGCCTCGACCACCGCCTGATACGGCCAGGCGGCCAATTCCGAGGCCGGGCGCAAGGTCAGCACGGCGCCGCCTGCCGGCAGCGGTGCCGAGGAACACCCCACGCGCAGGGTGGCGTATTCGTTGACGCGCAGCTGCACGGTCAGGTCGGGGTGGACGCGGTCGAGGTCCGCCGGAAGCCCTTCCAGAACCTCTCCGGCCATCTGGCCGATCAGGGCGGCCGCGCCCCGTCCGGCCAGGCCGGCGAAGGCGTCGTTCACTTGGGCCAGCCTGCCGCTGCCATCCGCGATGGCGCAGGGGGCGGTAAGGGCGGCAAAGGCGTCGCGAAACACATCAGGCATGCTGCCATTCCCCAATGAGCATCCCCTCCATCATCACGGGAGCGCCCCGGCATGCACATCTGGGAATAAGGATATCCACGTCGCCATTGGCAGTAGAAGGCCGCCTGGTGTGTAGGACTAAAGTAAGGGGGCTGTGGTCGGGATGGGATTAAAAACAAGAACGCTGCCGTCCGAGTTGGGCGGCAGCGTTCTTCGGCGCGCGGTGGGGCGCTTATTCGCCGGGGGCTGCGAACAAGGTGGACGAGCGCACCGTAATACCTTCGCTATTGTCGCGCAGGGTGAATTCAAGCTGAGTTTTTTTACCCTGGGCTGCGCTGCGTGGGGCGGTGACGTACAGGCGGAACGTGCCCACGCTGTCGCCCGGCACCGACAGCTTGGCGCCCGAGGCATCGCTGTCTTCGCCCACCAGTTCGATGCGCGCGCCCTCGACCCCCGACACCGAAAGCGTCAGCTCGCGGTCCTTGCGCACCATGTTCAGCACCTTGTAGGTGTAGCCGTTGCGGATCTCGCCGTTGGACAGTTCCACGAACAGCGGGCTGCGTTCATGCAGCACGTTGACGTCCAGGGTTTTGCGGGTGCCCAGCGAGTACACCATGATGCCACCGATCACCGACAGGATCGCCACGTAAAGCAGGGTGCGCAGGCGCAGCAGCTTCAGCTTGGGGTGGTCGTCGCCGCGTTCGCGCGCTTGCTGGTTCGTGGTCGAGTCATAGGTGATCAGGCCGTGGGGCAGGCCGTAACGGTCCATCACCGCGTTGCAGGCGTCGATGCACAGGCCGCAGCCGATGCAGGCCAGCTGGTTGCCGTTGCGGATGTCGACGCCGGTGGGGCAACTTTGCTGGCAGATGCCGCAATCGACGCAATGGCCGCGCCCGGCGAAATCCTGTCCCACCTTGGCCGGGCCGCGCGCCTCGCCGCGCCAGGCTTCATAGGAAATGATGGCCGAGTGTTCGTCGAACATGGCCGACTGGAAGCGGGCATAGGGGCACATGTAGATGCACACCTGCTCGCGCGCCAGACCGGCCATGATGAAGCAGCCGCCGCCCACCACGGCGATGGCGCCATAGGTGGCGAACGAGGCCTGACCGGTCAGGATCTGCCCCAGCAGGGTGAAGGCGTCGTCGAAATACAGCGCGAAGCCGATGCCGCACGCCGCCGCGATCAGCAGCCAGAGGGCCATCACGGTCGCGCGCTTGACCAGCTTGGCGCCGTTCCACTTCTGCTTGTCCAGCGCGATGCGGGCGTTGCGATCGCCGATCACCAGGCGTTCCACCTGCACGAACAGGTCGGTGTAGACCGTCTGCCAGCACAGGAAGCCGCACCACAGGCGGCCGGCCAGCGCCGACATGAAGAACAAGGCGATGGCCGCGAACAGCAGCAGGCCGGTCAGGTAGTAAACTTCCTGCGGCCAGATCTCGATGAAGAAGAAATAGGCGCGGCGGCCGGGCAGGTCGATCAGGATGGCCTGGTCGGGGGCTCCGGGGCCACGGTCCCAGCGCAGGAACGGCGCCAGATGCCACACCGCCAGCAGAATGCCCATGGCCGCCCATTTGAGGTTGCGGAACGTGCCGTGGACCGAACGGGGATGGATGGTGCCGCTGCTGGCATAAAAGTGCTTAGGCTTGGACGCTTTGTCCGAATCAGCCTGAATATGTGACATCGTGGGCCGCCTTGTTGGGAACGGAAAACGACCCCGGAAAAGGGGCTGTCCCCACTCTAGGCAGCCGCCGCCGGGCTGGCATTGCGAATTGTCAATGCCTGCCGCCGTCGCGCACGGTTAGCGTTGCTCGAGCCGCATTGATGGGGATGCGGCCGCTTCAAACGGGGGAACGTCATGCATTTGGACCTGGACGCCTATATCGCCCTTGGTTTCCTGGTGGCGACGGTGGTCATCACCATCGGCCTGTTCGCGTTTCTGCTGACCCGTCGCCGGGGCTAGAGTTCGGCGGCGGCGATGCCGTTCAACTGGTCCAGATCGCAGCGATAGCGGTTGGGCGCCAGTTCGGTGATGACGCCGTTGCGCTTGAATTCCGCCACCGTGCGGCTGGCGTGCTCGGTGGTGATGCCCAGCATCGAGCCCACGTCCTCGCGCGAGAACAGGCTGATGCAGCCCTGGGCGTCGGCCAGTTGCAGCATCAGCCGCGCCAGACGCTGCGGCGCCTTGCCGGTGGACAATTCGGTCAGCCAGTCGTCCGCCTGCCGCAGTGCCGCGTGCCAGCGTTGCATCAGCTGGCTGTGCAGCCGGGGCGTTTCGCGCGACAGCCGGTCCACCACCTGGCGGGGGATGCGGCACACCTGGGTGGGCTGCAGGGCGATGGCGGTGTGTTCATAGGCTTGGCCCAGCGTCGCTTCCAGCCCGGCGGTGGCCCCGTTCTTCAGCAGCCGCACGATGCGCTGGGTGCCGTCGGGCAGGTATTGCACCAGTTTCACCAGGCCCGAGCGGATGGTGTAAAGCGTGGCCGCGTCGCTGCCGGCGGAATAGATGGTCGCCCCCGCCTCGAAGGCGATTTCGTCGATGGGCAGGTGGATCAGGTTGAAGTCGGGTTCGGTCAGATCGGCGAACAGCACCAGATCGCGGACGCCGCATTCAGCGCAATGGGCGGTTCCCTGCCATGCCGCGTCGATCTGAGTGCTTTTCATTCGCCCGTATCCGAAAGCCGGTCCGCCTGAATATCAGCGTGCCGGGGCGGCGACAACACTTCTTCACTGTGACAGCGGGATCAGGCCTCAGCCTCGTCATCCGCCGCGCGTAGCGTGAAGCGGAAAATGGTGCCGCCGTTGGGCGCCGGGTCGAACCAGATGCGGCCGCCCAGGCGCCGGATCACGCGCTTGCAGATGGCAAGGCCGACGCCGGTGCCGGGATACTGGCTGGCGGTATGCAGGCGGCGGAAGATTTCGAAGATGTCCTGCTGGCTGGCCTCGACGCCGATGCCGTTGTCGGCCACCGAGATGCGCCATTCGCCGGGCGCCGCCGGTTCCGCCCAGATGCGGATGTGCACGGGACCATCCGGGCGCCGGAACTTGATGGCGTTGTCGATCAGGTTCTCGAACACCTGCACCAATTGCTCGCTTTCGCCCAGCACCTTGGGCAGCGGGGCGACGGAGATTTCGGCCTTCGCCGTCCGGATGACCTCGCCCAGGTGGTCCAGGGCCGCCTGGCAAATCTGATCCAGGGCCACCGTGCCGGCGCGGCTGGCGTCGCCGGACAGGCGGGAATAGACCAGCAGGTCGCTGATCAGCGCATCCATGCGCTTGGCGCCGCCCACCACGATGTCGATGAAGGTGTCGGCGTCGGCGTCCAACCGGCCGCCATAGCGTTTCTTCAGCATCTGGGCGAAGGCGGCC
>DATGXU010000621.1:0-16962 GCA_035298685.1 Magnetospirillum sp.
ACGTTCTTGTTGTGCTCGTCCAGGCTTTTGGCGAAGACGTGGCCGCCGCTGCCGTCGGCCACGAAGTAAAGGGCGTCGGACTTGGCCGGGTGCAGCACCGCCTCGATGCTGGCGCGGCCGGGATTGGCGATGGGAGTCGGCGGCAGGCCGTCGTGGACATAGGTGTTCCACGGATGCGGGTTGTCCAGATCGGCGCGGGTGATGGCGCGGTCCAGCACGCCCAGCTTCTCGGACACGCCATAGATCACCGTCGGGTCCGATTGCAGGCGCATGCCCTGGCGCAGGCGGTTCAGGAAGACGGCGGCCACCTGCGGGCGCTCGGCCTTGACGCCGGTTTCGCGCTCGACGATGGAGGCCAGCACCAGCGCCTGCTCCTTGGTCTTCAGCGGCAGATTATCGGCCCGCGCCGTCCACAGCTGATCCAGAACCTGCCGCATGGATTTTTCCATGCGCGCCACCACCTCGTCGCGCGCATCGTCGCGCGACAGGTGCCAGGTTTCCGGCAACAGGCTGCCCTCGGCCGGGCGGCGGCTGACCGTGCCGGTCAGATAATCGGCCTCGTTGACCAGGTCCAGCACCTGTCGGGTGGTCAGACCCTCGGCGATGGTCAGCTTGTGCACCACCGTGCGGCCGTCGGCCATCATGGCCATGGCCTCTTGCGGGGTGACATGGGCGGGGAACGAATACTCGCCCGCCTTCAGCGCGGCGTGGCGCAGGCGAACGCCGACCATGAAGCTGTAGGGATCGGGAACCACATGGGCGGCGGCAAGCTGCCGGGCGATGGCTTCCAGGCCCGCCCCCTTGGCGATCACCACGTCGGTGCCTTCAACCAGCGGCCCCGGCCGGGTAAAGCGCCGATGGCCCTCAAGCCCGGCCCAGGTGGCGCCGGCAACCGCCAGCACGGCGACGACGAACAGGATTTTCCACAACACGCGCATGACAGGCATCCGAAATGCAAGAAGGCCCCCGTGCGGCGCATGGGGGCCTTCCTAACCTTGCCTCGCCTTGGCTTACGGAGCCTTGGCGAAAACCAGCGAAGCGTTGGTGCCGCCAAAGCCGAACGAATTCGACATGGCATAGCGGATTTCGCGCTTCTTGGCTTTCTTGGGAACGAAATCGATGTCGCAGCCCTCGTCCGGATTGTCCAGATTGAGGGTCGGCGGAGCGATCTGATCGCGCATGGCCAGCAGCGAGAAGATGGCTTCCACCGCACCGGCGGCACCCAGCAGATGGCCGATGGCCGACTTGGTCGAGCTCATGGACAGCTTGTAGGCGTGCTCGCCGAACAGGCGCTTGACGGCACCCAGTTCGATCACGTCGCCCATGGTGGCGGTGCCGTGCGCATTGATGTAGTCGATGTCGCCCGGCTGCAGACCGGCGCGTTCAAGCGCCGCCTTCATGGCGCGATAACCGCCATTGCCGTCCTCGGCCGGAGCGGTGATGTGATAGGCGTCGCCGGACATGCCGTAGCCGATCACTTCGCCGTAGATCTTGGCGCCGCGGGCCTTGGCGTGCTCCAGCTCTTCCAGAACCAGAACGCCCGAGCCTTCGCCCATGACGAAGCCGTCGCGATCCTTGTCCCACGGACGCGAGGCGGCGGCGGGGTCGTCGTTACGGGCGGTGGACAGCGCCTTGCAGGCGGCGAAGCCGGCAATGCCCAGCCGGCAGATGGCGGCTTCGGCACCGCCGGCCACCATCACGTCGGCATCGCCGAACATGATCAGCCGGGCGGCGTCGCCGATGGCATGGGCGCCGGTGGCACAGGCCGTCACCACCGCGTGGTTCGGACCCTTGAAGCCGTATTGAATGGAAAGATGGCCCGAAACCAGATTGATCAGGGCCGACGGGATGAAGAACGGGCTGACGCGACGCGGGCCGCTGTCCTTCAGGGTGATGGCGCCGTCGGCAATGGCCGGCAGACCGCCGATGCCCGAACCGATCATCACGCCGGTACGCTCGCGGCCTTCGTCGTCCTGGGGCTTCCAGCCGGAGTCTTCGATGGCTTCCTGAGCGGCGGCCAGACCATAGACGATGAAATCGTCCATGCGGCGGCGTTCCTTCGCCGGGACGACCTTGTCCAGATCAAGCTCACCCTCGGCAGTGCCACGGGGAATGATACCGCCGATCCTGGCCGCCAGATCCGCCACCTCGAAATGCTCGATGGCGCGAATGCCGGACTCGCCGTTGATCAGGCGCTTCCAAGTGTGCTCGATGCCGCAGCCCAGGGGGCTGACGATACCGAGGCCGGTGACGACGACACGTCTCATGCGAAGGTCCCGTTGCATTACTTAGAAAAAGGGCGCCGTCCCCCCTTGGGTTCGGCGCCCCGACCAACCTTTACGCGTTGGTGTTCTTCGAGATGAAGTCGATCGCGTCCTTGACGGTCAGGATCTTCTCGGCAGCGTCATCGGGGATTTCGCAACCGAACTCTTCCTCGAAAGCCATGACCAGCTCGACGGTGTCGAGGCTGTCAGCGCCCAGGTCGTCGATGAAGCTGGCGTTCTCGGTCACCTTGGCCTCTTCCACGCCCAGGTGCTCGACAACAATCTTCTTAACCCGCTCGGCGACGTCGCTCATTTGAATTCCCTCGGAAGTCTTATGGTGCCAGTTTGTGAACCAGGGTCCCGCGACCGGTGGCGCAAGGCCCCGAACCGGCGGAAAGTGGCCCGTACCTAACATACTTTTTGCCCGGTGACCAGCACTGGAACACCATGTGTTGGGTTTGGGCCGGCATGCGCGGACGGCGGGGGCCGCAGCGCCCCCATCCGCCCGCGCGAAAAGTCAGATCATCGCCATGCCGCCGTTGACGTGCAGGGTCTGGCCGGTGACGTAAGCGGCCTCGGACGAGGCCAGGTACAACACGGCGGCGGCGATGTCCTCGGACGAGCCCATGCGGCCGGCCGGGATCTGGGCGTTGATGCGCGCCTTCTGCTCGTCGTTCAGGTCGTCGGTCATGGGCGTGGCGATGAAGCCGGGCGCCACGGCGTTGACGGTGACGTTGCGGCTGGCCACTTCCTGGGCCAGCGACTTGGTCATGCCGATCATGCCGGCCTTCGAGGCGCAGTAGTTCACCTGCCCGGGATTGCCGGTGACGCCGACGATCGAGGTGATGTTGATGATACGGCCCGAACGGCGCTTCATCATGCCCTTGACCGCGGCGCGGCACAGGCGGAAGGCGGCGGTCAGGTTGACGTTGATCACCGCGTCCCAGTCCTCGTCCTTCATGCGCAGGATCAGGCCGTCCTTGGTGATGCCGGCGTTGTTGACCAGGATGTCCAGCGAGCCCAGGGCCGCCTCGGCGTCCTTGGCCAGTTGCTCAACCTCTTCCGGCTTGGACAGGTTGGCGGGCAGCACGTGCACGCGCTCGCCCAGTTCGGCGGCCAGGGTGTCAAGGGCTTCGCGACGGGTGCCATGGATAGCCACGGTGGCGCCGGCGGCGTGCAGGGCCTTGGCGATGGCGCCGCCAATGCCGCCCGAGGCGCCGGTGACCAGGGCGGTCTTGCCGGTAAGATCGAACATTCTCGTTCCCCCTTGTATTACAGAGAAGCCAGGAAGGCTTCGATATCGGCGGGGGTGCCCACGGACACGCCGGCCAGTTCCTTGTCGATGCGCTTGGCGAGGCCACCCAGCACCTTGCCCGAGCCCAGCTCGACCAGTTGAGTGACGCCCTGGCCCTTCATATAAAGGACGCCTTCGCGCCAGCGCACGGTGCCGGTCACCTGACGCACCAGCAGATCACGGATGGCATCGGGGTCCGACACCGCCGAGGCGACCACATTGGCGACCACCGGCACCTTGGGAGCGGCCATGGTCACCTTGGCCAGGGCCTCGGCCATGGCGTCGGCGGCGGGCTGCATCAGCGCGCAATGGAAGGGCGCGGACACCGGCAGCAGCACGGCGCGCTTCACACCTTTCTCTCCAGCGATCTTGATGGCGCGTTCCACCGCTTCCTTGTGGCCCGACACCACCACCTGGCCGGCGCCGTTGTCGTTGGCGGCCTCGCACACCTGGCCCTGGGCGGCCTCGGCGGCGATTTCCTTGGCCTGCTCGTATTCGCTGCCCAACAGGGCGGCCATGGCGCCCACGCCCACCGGCACCGCCTTTTGCATGCTTTGGCCGCGCAGCTTCAGCAGCCGCGCGGTGTCGGCCAGCGAGAAGGTGCCGGCGGCGGCCAGGGCCGAGTATTCACCCAGCGAGTGGCCGGCGACGAAGGTGGCCGCCTTGGCGAGATCCAGCTTGCCCTGGCCTTCCAGCACCCGCACCACCGCCATGGACACCGCCATCAGCGCCGGCTGGGCGTTCTCGGTCAGGGTGAGCTGATCTTCCGGCCCCTCGAACATCAGCTTGGACAGGTTCTGCTTCAGCGCCTCGTCCACTTCCTGGAAGACGTGGCGGGCCTCGGCGAAAGCCTCGGCCAGTTCGCGGCCCATGCCGACAGCCTGGGAACCCTGGCCCGGAAAGACGAATGCGCGGGTCATGCTTGCTCACCCCTGGAGATCTCGAAAAACAGGCCAGAGGGAACTAGAGGCAGCGGGGCGATGTCAAGCGGAATGGACCGGGTTCAGGCACTCTCGGCGGTCAGGCCCGAGACGAAGTCCACCAGCGACTCCACCACCTGAAACGGCGCGTCGCGGTAAAGCAGGTGGCGGCAGCCTTCCAGCACGCGCACCCGGGTGCGGCTCGGCACGGCGGCGCGGATGGATTCGTATTGCGCGGCGCTGCCGTATTCGTCGTCGTCGCCCTGCAGCACCAGCACCGGCACGTTGATCCCCGACAGCAGCGGACGCACGTCGAAGCCCGAGCGGCCGAATTCGGTCCATGCCTTGGCCCAGCCCCAGAAGGCGTCGTCCACATGGTCGTGATAGCGCGCCAGATGGTCGCGCAGGCGGCCGCTTTCATAGGCGGCGATGGCGCCGTTCACCCCCGACAGGGTGGTGGGCTCGACGATCACGTGGGGCGCCATCAGCACCACGCCTTCCACCTGCGGCACCGCGCCCATGCCGGCGGCGATGGCGGCGATGGAACCGCCGTCGGAATGGCCGACCAGCACGGCGCGCCGGATGCCGGCGGCATCCAGAACGCGCGGCAGCCAATGCACCGCCTCGTCATGCAGATAGCTTTGCGGCCACGGATGAGGCTTGCGGGTGGAAGCGCCATAGCCGTGGCGGCTGTACATCAGCACGCCCCAGCCGGTGGCGGCCGACACCCGCTCGGGCAGATCGCGCCACAGCGCCGCCGAGCCCAAACCTTCGTGCAGGAAGACCAGAGTGGGCGCCTGGGCCGGCTCGGGCCCCAGGAAGCGGGCTTCCAGCCGCACGCCATCGACGTGCAGGAAGTCGGATCGGCGGGATTCATTCAGCCTGTCCACTGCGACAACATTCATGGCAACCCCCTTAAGGAGACATTTATAGGCACTTGCGCACGGTTAAGTTGCGCACAAGGATGCCCCTGCCGGAGTGGCCAGATCAATCCATGCGGAAGGCAGGGCGGCGCATAGGGCTTTCGGCAATGCCTGAAAGGCGGCGGCGCGGCGACAGGCGGCTTTTGCCTTGCGGCGGGGATGGTTTCGTGTATATTCCCCCGCTTCCAAATCCCTTGCCGGCTCTCCCGTCTGGGGGCGTTCGGCTATGCCCGCTTCCCCATGGTGGGGACTTGGGAAGAGAAAAGCCAGAAGGGTTCATAAGAATGCCTTTGTATGAATGCGTGATCCTCGCGCGTCAGGAAGTTTCGGCCCCGCAGGTCGAAGCCCTGGTCGACGAGTTTGCCAATGTGCTGGCCCAGGGCGGCGGTAACGTCGCCAAGAAGGAATTCTGGGGCCTGCGCAACATCGCCTATCGGGTCAAGAAGAACCGCAAGGCTCACTATGTCCTGCTGAACCTGGACGCCCCCTCCCCCGCCGTGAAGGAGATGGAGCGCCAGATGTCCCTCAACGAGGACATCCTGCGTTACCTGACCGTGCGCGTCGATGAGCTCGAGGAAGGCCCGTCGGCCATGATGCAGGCCAAGAACAGCCGCGACGACCGTCCGCGCCGTGAAGACCGTGGCCCGCGCGAAGACCGCGGCCCGCGTGAGGATCGTCCGCGTCGCGCCGAGGGAGGTGAGTGATGAGCGAAGTCAAGACCGAACGTCCGCGCGCCGCCGCCGGCGCCCGCCGCCCGTTCTTCCGTCGCCGGAAGACCTGCCCGTTCTCCGGCGCCAACGCGCCGAAGATCGACTACAAGGACACCAAGCTGCTGAGCCGCTTCATTTCCGAGCGCGGCAAGATCGTGCCGAGCCGCATCACCGCGGTGTCGGCCAAGAAGCAGCGCGAGCTGGCTCAGGCCATCAAGCGCGCCCGCTTCCTGGGTCTGCTTCCCTACGTGGTGAAGTAAGACCGGATCCGATGGTGTTCTGCCGGTGAATCGGCAACTCGGCCTGGCGCTGGCGGCGGGACTGCTTTCCGCACTGATGTTCCTGTCGCTGGTAAAAGGCATTGCGTTGGGTGCCGTGCTCTCATACGCCGCGCCGCTTCCGCTGATCATGGCGGGATTGGGGCTGGGAATGGGGGCGATGGTGACCGCCGGAGCAGTGGCGGCGGTCGCGGTTGCAGCGGTGGCGGGCGGTTTTTCCGCTCTGCCTTTCGCGGTTGCCGCGGCGCTTCCCGCCCTGGTGGTGACCAACCGGGCCCTGTTGCGGCGCGAAGCCGACAACGGGCCGGTCGAATGGTACCCGCCGGGACTTGTCCTGGCATGGCTGACCGCCGCCGGTCTGGCGCTGATGCTTTGCGGCATGGCGTTTCTGATCGGCAGCCCCGACGGCATCGAGGGCAGCGTGTCCAAGGTTCTTGGCCACGCCCTCGACATGATGGCCGCCAGTGTTCCCGCCGAACAGCGGGCGCAGGCGGTCAAGTGGTGGACGCCGCTGTTTCCGGCCATGGTCATCGGATCATGGCTGATGATGGCGGTGATCAACGCCACCGGGGCGCAAGGATTGCTGGTCCGCCTGGGCCAGGCACGCCGGCCTTCGCCGGCCTATCGGGAGCTTTGGCTGCCCGATTGGCCCGCGATCGGACTGGTGGCCGCGGCGGTGGCGGCGATCCTGGTCGGGGGTGACGTGGGCTATGTCGCCACGAACGTGGTGGCGGTTCTGCTGATCCCCTTCGTGTTCCTGGGGCTGGCGGCCATTCACCGCTGGGCCAAGGGACGGCCGAATGCGGGCTACCTGCTCGCAGCGCTGTATGGGTTGTTGATCCTGGCCTTCGGCTGGGCCGCCGTGGCGGTCGCCGGGCTGGGACTGGTAAGGTTCTGGACGATGAGGTTCCGCCGCCCCGACAGCGGCGGCGGTATGGAGGGATAGAATGGAAGTCATCCTGCTCGAGAGGATCGAGAAGCTCGGTCAGATGGGCGACGTGGTCAAGGTCAAGCCTGGCTTCGCCCGCAATTTCCTGCTGCCCCAGAAGAAGGCGCTGCGCGCCAACAAGGACAACCTTGCCTTCTTCGAAAAGCAGCGTGCCCAGTTGGAAGCCATCAATCTGAAGCGCCGCGATGAGGCTCAGGCCGTCGCCGCCAAGATGGAAGGCCTCAAGGTTCTGATGGTTCGTCAGGCCGGCGAGGGTGGTCAGCTGTACGGTTCCGTGTCGGGCCGCGACGTTGCCGAGGCCGTCAAGGGCGCCGGCTACACCGTGCTGCGCAACCAGGTCAACCTGGACAGCCCGATCAAGACCCTGGGTTCCTACCCGGTCCGTGTTTCCCTGCACCCGGAAGTGGCCGTCACCGTCACCGTGACCGTCGCCCGTTCGCAGGAAGAGGCCGAGCGCGCCGCCGCCGCCGCTGCTGCCGAGGAGGCTGCCGAGCAGCCCGCCGAGGAAGAAGTCGAGGCGACCGAAGGCGAAGAGACCACCGAGGCGTAAGCTTCGGATCTCGGCGGTGGGGCTTACGCCTCCCATCGGTCCAGGACCTGTTTGCCGGAGCGCCGGAAGAGAGGCATCTCTCTTCCGGCGTTTTGGCTCGTCCGCATCACGCCGTTAAGCCGGATTGCAGGCGCCGCCCCCTCCCCCATCTGAAACGGCGGACGGGGAGAAAAGCCATGCATCTGCTAGACCTTCTGTTCGGCCGTCTGATCCGCCGGGGCGCCCTGCGCCTGATCGACCATACCGGCCGCCGCCGCGACTATGGCGACGGCAGCCAGCCCGACGTGGTGGCCCGCATCGCCGATGCCGCCACCGAACGGCGCATTTTCCTGGCCCCCCATTACCACCTGCTGGAAGCCTATGCCGAAGGCACGCTGGTCATGGAAGCCGGGTCGTTCCACGAATTCCTCGACATCTGCTGCGCCAACCTGGCCGAAACCGGATTCTCGCCGACCCGGCGGCTGTATCACGCCCTAAGCGACGCCTTCCTGGCCTGGGAACACTACAATCCGGCGTCCCTGGCCAAGCGGCGGGTGTCGCACCATTACGACCTGGGCGAAGATTTCTTCCGCCTGTTCCTCGACGACGATCTGCAATATTCCTGCGCCTACTTCGCCACTCCCGGCCTCAGCCTGGAAGAGGCGCAGGCGGCGAAGAAGCGCCATGTGGCCGCCAAGCTGCTGCTGGAAGACGGCCACAAGGTGCTGGACGTCGGCAGCGGCTGGGGCGGGCTGGCGTTGACGCTGGCCACCATGGCCGACGTCGAGGTGCTGGGCATCACGCTGTCCGAGGAACAGCTGGCCGTCGCCCGCCGCCGCGCCGCCGAGGCCGGACTGGCCGATCGCGTGCGCTTCGAGCTGATGGATTACCGCGCCCTGCGCGGCCGCTTCGACCGCATCGTCTCGGTCGGCATGTTCGAGCATGTGGGGCGCTTGCACTATCGCAACTTCTTCGGGCAGGTCGACCGCCTGCTGGCGCCGGACGGCGTGGCGCTGATCCACAGCGTCGGGCAGATGGACCGGGGCGGCAACAATCCGTGGGTCCGCCGCCGCATCTTCCCCGGCACCTACACCCCGGCGCTGTCCCAGGTGCTGCCCCATGTGGAGCGTCGGGGGCTGATCGCCACCGACGTGGAAATCCTGCGGCTGCATTATGCGGAAACCCTGCATCAGTGGCGGCTGCGCTTCCTGGCTAACCGCGACCGCGCCGCCGAGATGCACGACGACCGCTTCTGCCGCATGTGGGAAGCCTATCTGTCCGCCTGCGAAATTGGCTTCCGCCGGCTGTCGCTGATGGTGTTCCAACTGCAGATCGCCAAGGATCGCCGGGTGGTGCCGATCACCCGCGACTACCTGCTGGGCGACGGCCGTGCCGTGACAAGCGCGCCGGCGCCCGAAATGGCCGAGGCCTGAAAGTCACCCTTGGGGCGGCCGGCATGGTCTGCTAACGTGCCGCCCCATGTCCACCATGACCGCCAATGCCGCCACCGGCGAAGCCGCCGGCTTTCGCACGCCGCCTCACAATTACGAGGCGGAACAGGCCCTGCTGGGCGCCATCCTGCTGAACAACCGTGCCTTCGAGCGGGTGTCGGAGTTCCTGAGGTCCGAGCATTTCGCTGACCCGGTGCACGGCCGCATCTTCGCCGCCTGCGGCAAGCTGATCGAGCGCGGCCAGATCGCCAACCCGGTGACGCTGAAAACCTATTTCGACGGCGACGGCGGCCTGGCCGAGATCGGCGGCACCCAATACCTGGCCCAATTGGCCAATGCGGTGGTGTCGATCATCAATGCCGAGGATTACGGCAAGCTGATCCACGACCTGCACCTGCGGCGCGAGCTGATCGCGCTGGGCGAGGACATGGTCAACGATGCGTTCGAGCCCCAGATCGACCGCCCCGCCATGGACCAGATCGGCACCGCCGAGGCCAAGCTGTACGAATTGGCCACCACCGGCGAAACCGAGGGCGGTTTCGAAGCCTTCGGCGCCGTGCTGATCGAGACCATCAAGCAGGCCGAGGCCGCCCACAAGCGCCAGGGCAAGCTGTCGGGCGTGCCCACCGGCCTGATCGACATGGACACCCGCCTGGGCGGCCTGCATCCGTCGGATCTGCTGATCCTGGCCGGGCGCCCGTCCATGGGCAAGACCTCGCTGGCCACCAACATCGCCTTCAACGCCGCCAAGGCCTACAAGGAAGAAGTGGACGCGCTGGGCAACAAGAAGTCGACGGACGGCGCGGTGGTCGCCTTCTTCTCGCTGGAAATGTCGTCCGAGCAGCTGGCCGGCCGTATCCTGGCCGAACAGGCGGAAATCTCGTCGCACAAGATCCGCCAGGGCGAGATGAGCAACGAGGAATTCGAGCGCCTGGTCATCGCCGCCCAGGAACTCAACCGCCTGCCGCTCTATATCGACGACACGCCGGCGCTGTCCATTTCGGCGGTGCGTACCCGGTCGCGCCGCCTCAAGCGCCAGCACGGCCTGGGCCTGGTGGTGGTGGACTATCTGCAGCTGCTGCGCGGCAGCGCCACCCATTCGGAAAACCGCGTGCAGGAAGTGTCGGAAATCACCCGCGGCCTCAAGGCGCTGGCCAAGGAACTGAGCGTTCCCGTGATCGCCCTGTCCCAGCTGTCGCGCGCCGTCGAACAGCGCGAGGACAAGCGCCCGCAGCTGTCGGACCTGCGCGAATCGGGCTCGATCGAGCAGGACGCCGACGTGGTCATGTTCGTTTATCGCGAACAATACTATCTGGAACGCGCCGAACCCGGCCGCCGCCCCGAGGAATCGGAAGAGAAGTTCAACGAACGCTACGATTCCTGGCACAAGCGGTTGCTGGAGGTGGTCAACACCGCCGAAGTCATCATCGCCAAACAGCGTCACGGCCCGGTCGGCACCGTGCGGCTGTCGTTCCAGGGCGAATTCACCAAGTTCGGCAACCTGGATACCCATCATTCCCACGAAGATCCGGGGTTCTGAGCCCCCTTCGTCGTCGGGCAGGCAATGTGTAACTGGAAAACACCATGAGTTCGTTCGAGCGTGCCACCGCCTTCCTGACCATCGACGTCGGCGCCGTGATCGACAACTGGCGCCGGATTGGCCAACAGGTCGGCCCGCGCTGCGAGGCGGCGGCGGTGGTCAAGGCGGATTGCTACGGCCTGGGCGCCGAGCGTCTGGCCCCCGCCCTGGCCGCTGCCGGATGCAAGACCTTTTTCGTCGCCTCCATCGACGAAGGCATCGCCATGCGGCGGCTGATCCCCCGGGGCACCATCCACGTGCTGGGCGGCCTGCTGCCGGGCACGGCCGGCGATCTGGCGGAATTCGGCCTGACCCCGGTGCTGAACAGCCTGGAGCAGATCGGCCAGTGGGCCGGCTACGCCTCGGCGACCGGCCGGACGCTGGATGCGGCGCTGCACCTGGACACGGGCATGAGCCGCCTGGGGCTGGACGAGGCGGCGGTGAATCTGGTGGCCGCCGAGTCCTCGCTGCTTGCCGGCATCCGCCCGGTGCTGGTGATGAGCCACATGGCCTGCGCCGACGAGGCCGAGCACCCCAAGAACCCCGACCAGCTGCAACGCTTCACCGACCTGTCCGGCCGGCTGGGGCTGGCGGCGCGGCGCAGCCTTGGCGCCTCTTCGACCATCTTCCTGGGGCCCGACTACCACTTCGACCTGGTTCGGCCGGGGGCGGCGCTGTATGGCCTCAACCCCACCCCCGACCAGCCCAATCCCATGGCCCCGGTGGTGCGTCTGCAGGCGCGTATCGTGCAGGTGCGTGACGTTGACTCGCCTATGACCGTTGGATATGGTGCCTCGCACCGCATAACCCAAAAGGGGCGCGTCGCCGTCGCCGCCATCGGCTATGCCGACGGATTGTTCCGCTCGTTGGGAAATCGCGGTTTCGGCGTCATCGAGGGGGAGCGGGTGCCGGTCGTGGGACGCATTTCCATGGATCTGACCACCTTCGACGTCAGCCATCTGCCGCCCGAACAGGCGCGGCCGGGGGCCTTGGTCGAACTGATCGGCGAGCACCAATCCGCCGACGCGCTGGCCGCCGACGCCGGCACCATCGGCTACGAGATTCTGACCGCGCTGGGCCGCCGGTTCCACCGCACCTATGCGGGCGAGGCCGCCTGATGGAGTTCCTTGCCACCGTCGGCCGGATTTTCCTGACCTTCCTGTCCCATGTGGGCCGCCTGTCCGCCTTTACCGGCGTCGCGGTGTCGCACATCGTCCGTCCGCCGTTCTATCCGCGCCTGCTGGGCCGCGCCATGGTCGAGATCGGCTATTTTTCGCTGCCGGTGGTGGGCCTGACCGCGGTGTTCACCGGCATGGTGCTGGCGCTGCAATCATATTCCGGCTTTTCGCGCTTCGCCGCCGAGGGCGCCGTCGCCACCGTCGTGGTGCTGTCGGTGACCCGCGAGCTGGCGCCCGTGCTGGCCGGCCTGATGGTGGCGGGCCGCATCGGCGCCTCGATGGCCGCCGAGATCGGCACCATGCGCGTGACCGAACAGATCGACGCGCTGACCACGCTGTCCACCAACCCGTTCAAGTATCTGGTGACGCCGCGCCTGCTGGCCGGTCTGCTGATGCTGCCCTGCCTGGTGGCGGTGGCCGACGTCATCGGCGTGTTCGGCGGCTATATCGTCGGCGTCTACAAGCTGGGCTTCAACCCGTCGTCCTATATCAGCCGCACCTGGGAATACCTGGAACCGCTGGACGTGATTTCGGGTTTGACCAAGGCCGCCGTCTTCGGTTTCGTGATCTCGCTGATGGGCTGCTATCACGGCTATTATTCCAAGGGCGGCGCCCAGGGCGTGGGCAAGGCCACCACCAATTCGGTGGTTTCCGCCGCGATCATGATCCTGATCTGCAATTACATCATCACCGCGCTGTACTTCGGCAAATGAGCCACATGACCAACGCCGCCCCGCCGAAAATCCAACTTACCGACGTCCACAAGTCGTTCGGCCCCAAGGTGGTTCTGGACGGCATCGACCTGTCCATCGCCAAGGGCGAATCCGTGGTGGTGATCGGCGGTTCCGGCACCGGCAAGTCGGTGATGCTGAAGTCCATTCTGGGGCTGCTGCGCCCCGAACGGGGCTCGATCCGCATCGACGGCGAGGAAGTGGTGGGCGTGCGCGGCAAGACGCGCGAGCGCGTGCTGCGCCAGTTCGGCATGCTGTTCCAGGGCGCGGCGCTGTTCGACAGCCTGAAGGTTTGGGAAAACGTCGCCTTCGGCCTGATCCAGGGCCGCCGCATGCCGCGCGCCGAAGCCCGCGACATCGCCCTGGAAAAACTGGCCCAGGTGGGCTTGGCCGCCAGCACCGGCGACCTGTTTCCGTCCGAACTGTCGGGCGGCATGCAAAAGCGCGTGGGACTGGCCCGCGCCATCGCGTCGAGCCCGGAAATCATCTTTTTCGACGAGCCGACCACCGGCCTTGACCCCATCATGGCCGACGTGATCAACGACCTGATCGTCAAGTGCACCAAGGAACTGGGCGCCACCGCCCTGTCCATCACCCACGACATGGCCTCGGCGCGCAAGATCGCCGACCGCATCGCCATGCTGTACAAGGGGCGCCTGATCTGGGTCGGTCCGGCCAAGGACATCGACAATTCGGGCAACGAATTCGTCGATCAGTTCATCCATGGCCGCGCCACGGGACCCATCAAGATGGAGTTGAGAGCCTGACACCCGCCCCGTCTCGTGGTATGGTTGTTGGGGGTCGGGTCGGTATCTGGAACTTTCGGGCGATGGCCGCTTTTCTCCGCGTTCTTGGCCGGATGCTTCTGGCGCTTTGCCTGACCTCGGCCTCGGCCGCAGCGGCGGACGGCCTTGTGCTGTCGTCGGGCATGCACGAGCCGTGGACCAACGCCGAAGGCACCGGCTTCACCAACGTCTTCGTCAAGGAACTGTTCGCCCGGCTGGGGCTGAAGGCCGAGGTGGTGTTCAATCCGGCGGCGGCACGGGCCCTGCAGTTGGCCGACGACGGCACCGACGACGGCCTGGCTGCCCGCATCGCCGGGCTCGAGAAGGAATACCCCAACCTGGTGCGGGTGCCCGAGCCCATCTTCATCAACGATTTCGTCGCCGCCGGCCCGCCGGGCGCGCAACCCATCCGCACCTGGGACGACCTGCGCCCCCATTCGGTGGCGCACATCCTGGGCTGGCAGGTTTTCGAGCATAACCTGCCGCCGGTGCGCGAGCTGACCACCGCCAAGGATTCCAAGCAGCTGATGGGCCTTTTGAAGGCCGCGCGGGTGGAAACCATCCTGCACGAACGCTGGCAGGCGGTGTGGCAAGCCAGGGAACAGGGCGTGGACATGTCCATCCATGAACCGCCGCTGGTCAGCACGCCCATGTACATGTACCTGCACCGCCGCCACGCCGACCTGATCCCGCGCGTGGCCACCGAGCTGGCCGCCATGAAGGCGGAAGGGCGGGCCAAGGCGATCATGGCGCAAACCCTGTCCCGCGCAGGCAAGTCCAAGTGAACTCCTCGGCCCGGCCAGCCCATCGCCGTGTCGCCCGGCGGCTGCTTGTGCGTTCCGTGGCCATCGGGCTGCTGATGGCGTTCCTGGCGGCGTCGGTGCAGTCGTATTTCGAATACCGGCGCGACCTGAGCGCGCTGGATTCGCGCCTGAACGACATCGAGCGCAGCTATCTGCCCAGCGTGCGCGAAAACGCCTGGCTGGACGACCGCGAGCGGCTGGGCATGCTGGCCGAAGGCATCGGCAACCTGTCGGGCATCGCCCTGGTGCAGGTGGTGGCCCCCGATGGCGAGGTGGTGGTGACGTCGGGAACCGCGCCGCAGCATCCGCAGACGCGCAAATATGAGCTTACGCACGATTATTCCGGCAAACCGGTTCTGCTGGGCCGGCTTGAGGTGACGGCGGGGTTGGAAACCCTGCGCGGCGCCGCCCTGCACCACATGGCCATGACCTTCGCGACCAATGTGATCGTGCTGGCCGGTCTGGCCGCCCTGCTTTATTGGCAGGTCCATATTCTGGTTACCCGCCGGCTGGGCGCCATTGCCGACTACGCCCGCCGGCTGGGCCGCGACGGCCCCACCGCCACCCCGTTCGCCGACGACGAAGCGCCGCACGACCGCCACCTGGACGAATTCACCGATCTGCGCGAAACGCTGTCGGGCATGCATCGCGACCTTGCCGGCGCCCACGACGCCTTGACCGCCAGCGAGGCGCGCTATCGCGAATTGTTCACGTCGTCGCCGGTGCCGCTGTGGGAGGAAGACTTCTCGGCGGTCAAGGCGGCCATCGATCAGGTGCCGCCCGGCGTCGATTTCCCCGCCTGGCTGGACGCCCATCCTGATTTCATCCGCGATTGCGCCGGCCTGGTGCGGATCATCGACGTCAACAACGCCGCCGTTCTCATGCACCGGGCGGCCAACCGCGACGAGTTGCTGGGCCGGCTGGCGAGCATTTTCGTGCCCTCGTCCTTCGACACGTTCCGCCGCCAGCTCGAGGCCATCCGCGCAGGATTGTGGGACCTGAATGCCGAGGCACAGGTGCGCACCCTGGACGGTCAGGCGCTGGATATCGTGCTGCAATGGCACGTGCCGCCGCCATACCGGGACAATCTGGCCCGCGTGATCGTCGCCACCGAGGACGTCAGCCCGCTCAAGGCGGCGCGGCGGTCGTCGGAAATCACCCTGGAACGGCTGATGGAAACCAACTCCGAGATGGAGCGGTTCACCTTCGTCGCCTCGCACGATCTGCAGGAACCGGTGCGCGCCGTGGTCAGCTTCACCCAGTTGCTTGAACGCCGCCTGCAGGGCACCGGGGCGCTGACGTCGGAAATCGCCGAGTTCCTGGACTACCTGCGCGCCGCCGCCCAGCGCATGCAGGCCCAGGTGAACGGCCTGCAGGATTACGCCCGCGCCGGCCAGGGCGACACCCTGGCGCCTGTCGATCTCAACGACGCCCTGACCGATGCCCGCATGCAGCTTGATCCGGCGCTGAACGCCGCCGGCGCCACCCTGGAGTCGGAACCGCTTCCGCCGGTGCGGGGAAACCGAGGCCAGTTGGCCCTGCTGTTCCGCCATCTGCTGGACAATTCCATCAAGTACCGCCGCGTCGATGTGCCGCTGCGCATCTGGGTCAGCGCCCGCCCCGAGGGCACCCAGTGGCGCGTCACCGTGCGCGACAACGGCATCGGCATCGAACCCGATTACGCCGCCACCGTGTTCGAGCTGTTCCGCCGCTTGCACGGCCCCGGCCATTTCCCGGGCGCCGGCATCGGCCTGACCATCTGCCGCCGCATCGTCGAACGCCATGGCGGCGCGATCGCCATCGACACGTCGGTGACCGACGGCACCGCCATCGTCTTCACCCTGCCCGCCAGCGACCCCACCGGCACGCTGCCGGGCGCCTGAGCCGCCCTTCCACCCGGGAATTCCAAGCCTTGTCCAAGAACGCCACCCGTTTCGTCTGTCAGGATTGCGGCGCCGTCACCGCCAAATGGGCGGGAAAATGCGAAGCGTGCGGCGCGTGGAATTCCATCGTCGAAGAAGCCGCGCGCGAATCCGCCCCCAAGGGCTTGGGCGGCAAGGCAGGCAAGAAGATCGAGTTCGTCGGGCTGGAAGGCGCCACCTCGGCCGACCTGCCGCGCCTGCTGACCCGCATCGGCGAACTGGATCGCGTGTGCGGCGGCGGCCTGGTGGCGGGCTCGGCGCTGCTGGTGGGCGGCGATCCCGGCATCGGCAAGTCCACCCTGCTGACCCAGGCCACCGCCGCGCTGTCGGCGCAGGTGCCGGTGGTCTACATCTCGGGCGAAGAGGCGGTGGACCAGGTGCGGCTGCGCGCCCACCGGCTGGGCCTGTCCAAGGCGCCGGTACAGCTGGCCTCGGCCACCAATCTGCGCGACATCATCCAGACCCTGGACGTGGCCGACGCGCCCCGCGTGGTGGTGATCGATTCAATCCAGACCATGTTCGCCGACAACGTGGAAGCGGCGCCGGGAACGGTCAGCCAGGTGCGCATCTGCGCCCATGAACTGATCCGGCTGGCCAAGCGGCGTGGCTTCGTGCTGTTCCTGGTCGGCCACGTCACCAAGGAAGG
>DATGXU010000622.1:0-15793 GCA_035298685.1 Magnetospirillum sp.
GCCGCTGCAGAAGCCGGTGGCGATGGCGGGAACCTGCGGGTCGTCGATGCCCTGGCGGCGAGCCAGCGTCACCAGCACGCTTTCGGCGCAGAACAGCCCGTCCTTGAACCGCTGAACGGCCTCGGTGCCCGGATTGATGTCGTCGGTCATCTTGTTTCCCCCTTGGTTGATCATGGCTTGCACGCCTGAATGGTGGCCGAGGCCACGTAGTCCTCGACACCCAGACCGGGCGCCCATTCGCGGATCAGCTCGCGGCTTTCCGGCTTGGGCTCGATGCGGATGTCGGCAAATCCGGCCTCGGTCAGCCAGCGGCGCAGATCGTCCACGGTGGCGGCCCCGCCGACGCAGCCCGAATACAGCTCTTGCATCGCCGCCAGCTCGGGCGTCAGCGGTTTGAGCATGACCACGTCGGACACCGCCACCCGGCCGCCCGATTTCAGCACGCGAAAGGCCTCGCGCAGCACCTGCGCCTTGTCCGGCGACAGGTTGATGACGCAATTCGAGATGATCACGTCGGCACTGTTGTCGGCGATGGGCAGATGCTCGATCTCGCCCAGGCGGAACTCCACGTTGGTCAGCCCCAGCTTCGCCGCGTTCTCGCGCGCCTTCTTCAGCATCTCGTGGGTCATGTCGACGCCGATGGCGCGACCGGCCTGCCCTACCTGGCGGGCGGCAAGGAAGCAGTCGAAGCCGGCGCCCGAGCCCAGGTCGACCACCACCTCGCCCGGCTTCATCTCGGCGATGGCCTGGGGATTGCCGCAGCCCAGGCCCAGGTTGGCGCCATCGCCGGCGGCGTTCAGATCGGCGTCGCCATAGCCCATGCGGCGGGCCAGTTCGTCGATGTCGGGGCCATCGCCACCGCCGCAGCACGAAGTCTTGGTCTTGGCCTTGGGCGCGGGCACGCAGCACGACGATGCCGCGCCCTGGGCGATGGCACCATAACGGTTGCGCACGTTCTCGCGGATATGATCGGCGTTCACGGCAATCTCCTATGCAGCAACAGGGCGGTGGATGGGCACAGCTGCGCGAACTGGCGCGAGCGGGTGACGATTTGGGGGGCGGCGGCGCGGTCGGCACGGGCAAAGCCCAGCCGGCGCGCCAGCGGCTCGATGGTGGTGGTCAGCGCCCAGGCGTCGGTGAAGCCCAGTTCGGCCAGACGGGTCAGCGCCCAGTTGATCATCTGGGTGCCGTCGCCCGCGCCACGCCGCGCCGGAACCACCACCAGCGACCGCAACAGCGCGTCGGTGCCATCGCCGGCTTCCCAGCCGACGAACCCCACCAGGCGACCGCCTTCCGTGAAGCGGAAGAACCGCCGCCCCGGCTCGTCCAGATCGTCGATGGGCAGACCGGCCTGGGCCAGAACCTGCGCCAGTTCGGGCGTGGACCCGGCCACTTCCTCGATGACGGGATCGTCCATGGGCTGCCCCCTATTTGCAGCACGGCTGACGGGTACAGCAATTTTCGGTCATGTAGTCGATGACCGCGCGCATGCGCCCGTATTCGGCCGAATAGATCAACGACCGCCCCTCGCGCCGCACCGTGACCAGACCGGCATTCTTCAGGTGCGACAGGTGGAACGACAACGTGTTCGGCGGGATCGCCAATTCCTCGGCGATCTGGCCGGCCGGTAGGCCGTCGCGCCCGGCGGTCACCAGCAGGCGGAACACCCGCAGGCGACTTTCATGGGCCAAGGCGGACAACGCGGCGATGATGGCTTGTTCTTCCATATTTCGAGAATTATGGAATTGTCAGCCGAAGTCAAGCGGCGCGAGTCCTCCCGCGCCGCTTGGTCGGGACAAGCTATCCGTTCAGCCAGGCCCGCCAGCCGCCGGTGGCGGTGATGTCCTGGGCATCCGCCACCGCATGGCCCTCGCACAGGAAGCCCTTGACCCGCGTCCCGTCGGCCAAGGTGACGGTGCCGATGCCCAGGGGCGGCGGGATCAGGGCGACGAAGCTGCCGAAGGCGGCGTGGTCCATTTCGTAGACTTCCACCTCGATGCCGCCGGCGCCCTTGCCGTCGAACACCAGCCCCGGCTTGGCCGGCACCGTTCCGGCCAGGGCGTAAAAGCTGTAGCCGGCGGCGGTGCGGGTGGTGGCCAACAGGCGGGCCTTGCGCTCGACCAGTTGATGATGCAGGGGCTGACCGGCCAGATGGGCGCCAACCACCGCCACCGCCACCCGGTCGGCAGCCGGTTCGGGGCGCAAGGCCGGGGTTTGGCCCAGATGCACCGCCGTGCCGCCGACGCACGCGTCGGGCACCGACCGGTGAAGGCGGTCGCCCAGCAGCGCCAGCCGGCCGTCGTCGAAGGCGCGGCCGACCAGGGTGACGCCGAATGGCAGGCCATTGGCGCGGAAGCCGGCGGGCACCGCCAGCGCCGACAGGTCCATCAGGTTGACGAAGTTGGTATAGGCGCCCAGGTTGCTGTTCAGCCGCACCGGATCGGCCAGCACCTGATCGATGCGATAGATGGTGCCGGTGGTGGGCAGCAGCATGATGTCCATGGTTGCCCACTGCGCCTCGGCGGCGCGGGTCAGCTCGGCCAGACGGTAGAAGCCCTGGAAGCCGTCCACCGCGCTCAGGCCCTGGGCGCCCAGGATGATGCCGCGCACCACCTGGTGCATGGCCTGCGGTTTCTCACCCGCGAAGTCGCGGATCGCCGCCAGCCGTTCAGCAACCCAGGGACCGGAATACAGCAACCGCGCGGCATCGCGGAACGGTGTGAAGTCGATTTCCACCCGCGTGCCGCCCAGGGATTCCATGCGGGCGATGGCGTGGCGGTACAGCGTGGCGGCCTCGCCATCGCCGAAAAAGTCGAGCCCGCCGGCCGGCACGCCGAAGCGAAAGCCCTCGCCCCCGCCCGCCGCCGCAATGGCCGAAACCGGCGCCTTGCGGGAATAGGCATCCTCGGCATCGTAGGCGGCGGCCACGCCCAGCACCCGGTGGGCGTCGGCCACCGTGCCCGCGAACACCGAAACGCAATCCTGGCTGCGGCAGGCCGGCACCACGCCGCGTGCGCTGATCACGCCCTTGGACGGCTTCAGCCCGACGATGTTGTTGAACGCCGCCGGCACCCGGCCCGAGCCGGCGGTATCGGTACCCAGGGCGAACGACACCAGCCCGGCGGCCACGGCAACGCCCGAGCCCGAGCTGGAACCGCCGGAAACATGCTCGGCGCTGAACACCGACGAACAAATGCCATAGGGGCTGCGGGTGCCCACCAGCCCGGTGGCGAACTGATCCAGGTTGGTCTTGCCGATCAGCACCGCCCCTGCCGCCTCGAGCCGTTCCACCACCGTGGCCGAACGATCCGGGGTATAGGCGAAATCGGGGCAAGCCGCCGTGGTGGGCAGGCCGGCGACGTCGATGTTGTCCTTGACCGCGAAGGGGATGCCCCACAGCGGCCCCTTGGGCGCGGTGCGCAAGCGGGCCAGCGCCGCCGCCTTGGGCAGCAGGGTGATCCACACCGGCCGTTCACCCTGTCCGGCGATGCGGGCATAAACCTCGTCCAGCACCGCTTCGGGGGTCAGGCTGCCATCGGCATAGGCCGCCGACAGGGTCGAGATGTCGAGCGAGAGCATCATGCCGCCTCCTTGCCGCCGGCCACGATCACCGCCAGCCGTTGGCCCAGCGACACAGCGCGGCCTTCGGCGCATTTCAGCTCGGCGATAACGCCGTCGCAGGGTGCCTCCACCGGGATTTCCATCTTCATGCTTTCCACCACCACCAGGGTGTCGCCGGCCTTGACCGCCTGACCTGGCGCCACCGCGATCTTCCACACGCTGCCCGGCACCGGGCTGTCCACCGAAAGCCCGCCGGGCGGCAACACCTCGTCGCCGTCATCGGGGGCGGCGTCGGGCAAATCGGCGCCATAGCCGATCTGGCCCGAGGCCTCCCACCGGGCGCGTTCCTCGTCGAACGCCTGTTGCTGGCGGGCCTTGAAGGCCTTGATGCTGTCGGCATTGTCGGCCAGGAAGCGGCGGTAATCGGCCAGCTTGAAGGTTCCCTGCTCAATGTTCAGGTGGGCCTTGCCGCGCGGGAAGTTCTCGCGGAACTCCAGCAATTCCGCCGCCGACACCTCGACAAAGCGGATCTGGTCGAAAAAGCGCAGCAGCCACGGCTTGCCCGGCTCGAACTCGGCCGTGGCCTTGTGGGTGTTCCATACTTGGCAGGTACGGCCGACGAACTGATAGCCGCCCGGCCCCTCCATGCCATAGACGCACATATAGGCGCCGCCGATCCCCACCGCGTTTTCCGGCGTCCAGGTGCGGGCCGGGTTGTATTTGGTGGTCACCAGCCGATGGCGCGGGTCCACCGGGGTCGCCACCGGGGCGCCCAGATAGACGTCGCCCAGCCCCAGCACCAGATAGCTGGCATCGAACACGATGCGCTTGACCTGATCGATGCTGTCCAGGCCGTTGATGCGGCGGATGAATTCGATGTTGCTGGGACACCACGGCGCATCGGCGCGCACCGACTGCATGTACTTGGCGATGGCCAGCCGGGTGGCCTCGTCGTCCCACGACAGCGGCAGGTGGACGATGCGGGTGGGAACCGCGATGTCGTCGTTGTTGGGCAGCGCCGCTTCCGCCTCGGCCAGAAGCTGCAACAGGGCGTGCAGCGGCAGCACCCGGCTGTCGTAATGAACCTGAAGCGAGCGAATGCCCGGCGTCAGGTCGACGATGCCGGCGGGGGCCAGCCGGCGCAGTTCGGCCATCAGGGCATGGACGCGGAAGCGCAGCTCCAGGTCCAGCACCAGCGGCCCGTATTCCACCAGCAGATACTTGTCGCCGGCCCGGCGATAGACCACGCGCGGGCAATCGTCCCGTGCCGGCAATTCCCCCACGATGGGGCCGCCATCGGCCGGGTCGGCCGCAGCCACCGGCACCGGGGCGAAGGTGGCGATCTCTTCTTCCTGCGCCGCCTCCAACGCTTCCGCCTGGGCCAGGGACAGGCGGCGGAACCGCACTTTGTCGCCGGGGCGCAACTGGCCCATCTTCCACAATTCGGCCTGGACGATGGTGACCGGGCAGACGAAGCCGCCCAGGCTGGGGCCGTCGGGGCCCAGAATCACCGGCATGTCGCCGGTGAAATCCACCGCGCCGATGGCATAGGCGTTGTCATGGATGTTGCTGGGGTGCAGCCCGGCCTCGCCGCCATCGCTGCGCGCCCATTTGGGCTTGGGGCCGATCAGGCGCACGCCGGTGCGGTTGGAATTGTAATGGACCTCCCATTCGGCGGCGAAGAACGTCTCGATGTCCTCGTCGGTGAAGAAATCGGGGGCGCCGTGCGGGCCGTACAGCACGCCGATCCGCCAATGATGGGAAATGGCCGGAGCGATGGCGGCGGGAACGGCGCGCGGCGCCATGCCGGCGACCGCGCGGCCCAGATGCAGCACGTCGCCCACCATCAGCGCGCGGCCGCCATGGCCGCCGAACTTGCCCAGGGTGAAGGTGGATTTCGAGCCCAGGTAATCGGGCACGTCGAAGCCGCCCGCCACCGCCAGATAGGCGCGGCAGCCGGCAGCCGTCACGCAGCCCACCGCCAACACCTGCCCGGCCTGCACCGCCACGGGCGCGCCGAACGCCACCGGCACACCGTCAAGCGTGGCGGCCATGGGCGCGCCGGTCAGGCAGATGGTGGTGTCGACGTTGAACCGCAGCGTCGGCCCCGACACGGTGATTTCCAGCGCCGCCATTCCCGCCGGATTGCCCACCGCGTGATTGGCAAGCCGGAAGGACAGATGATCCATGGGCCCCGATGGCGGCACGCCCACGTCCCAATAGCCCAGGCGGCCGGGATAATCCTGCACGGTGGTCTGGGTGCCGGCGGCCAGCACCTCGATGCTGTGCGGGGCATAGCGAAAGCTTTCCAGCGTCCGCGTTGTCACCTGCCCGGCGGCGAAAACCGGGCTGTCCACCAGCGCGCGCAAATAGGCCAGATTGGTCTCGATGCCGGCCACGCGGGTACGGTCCAGCGCGTCGCGCATGCGGGCCAGGGCCTCGGCGCGGTCGTCGCCGGTAACGATGATCTTGGCGATCATCGGATCATAGAACGGCGACACCTCGGAGCCGCTTTCGACCCAGGTTTCGATCCGCGCGCCCTCGGGCCACGCCACCTGGGTCAGCAGGCCCGAGCTGGGGCGGAAGTCGCGGCCGGGGTCCTCGGCATAGAGGCGCACCTGGATCGAGGCGCCGCGCGCCCGCTGGGCATGGTCGGCCAGCGGCAAGGCTTCGCCGGCGGCCTGACGCACCATCCATTCCACCAGATCGATACCGGTGACCTGTTCGGTGACGCCGTGTTCCACCTGCAGGCGGGTGTTGACCTCAAGGAAATAGAATTCGCCCGAATCGGTGTCGTAGAGGAATTCCACCGTGCCGGCATTGGCGTAGTTCACCGCCTGCCCCAGCCGCGTTGCGGTGTCGCACAGCCGATGGCGCAGCTCGGCCGGAATGCCGGGCGCCGGCGTTTCCTCGACCACCTTCTGGTTCCGGCGCTGGGCGGAACAGTCGCGCTCGCCCAAGGCCACCACCTGCCCACGGCCGTCGCCGAATATCTGCACCTCGATATGGCGGCCGCGTTCGACGTACTTTTCCAGGAACAGGCCGGCATCCTTGAAGTTGTTGCGGGCCAGACGCTGGACGCGTTCGAACAAAGGCTCCAGCTCGTCCTCGCCACGGCACAGCGACAGGCCGATGCCGCCGCCGCCGGCGGTGCTTTTCAGCATGACCGGATAGCCGATGCGCGCGGCCTCGGCCTTGGCGTGGGCGGCATCCGTCAGCAGGCCCGAGCCGGGCGCCAGCGGCACGCCGGCCGCTTCCGCCAGTTCGCGCGCCGCGTGTTTCAGGCCGAAGGCGCGCATGTGCTCGGGCCGGGGGCCGATGAAGGCGATGCCGGCCTTGGCGCAATCCTCGGCAAAACCGGGATTTTCGGACAGGAAACCATAGCCGGGATGCACCGCCTGGGCGCCGGTTTGGCGGGCCGCCTCAAGCACGGCGTCGGCGCGCAGATAGCTTTGCTGCGCGGGCGCCGGGCCGATGCACACCGCCTCGTCCGCTTCGGCCACGTGCAGCGAATGGCGGTCGGCCTCGGAATAGACGGCGACGCTACTGATGCCCATGCGCCGCAACGTGCGGATGACGCGGCAGGCGATGGCGCCGCGATTGGCGATCAGGACCTTGGTGAACATGGTCATTGGCCCGCCTCCCAGATCAGCACCTCGATGGGGGTGGGGTTGTAGGCGTTGCACGGATTGTTGAGCTGCGGGCAGTTGGAAATCAGCACCAGCACATCCATTTCGGCGACCATTTCCACGTACTTGCCCGGCCCCGACACGCCGTCGGCAAAGCTCAGGCCGCCTTCGGGGGTGATGGGCACGTTCATGAAGAAGTTGATGTTGTGGCCGATGTCGCGCTTGGTCAGGCCCCAATGGTCATGCTCGGCCAGGGCCAGCACATAGGAATCGCGGCAGGCGTGCATGGTCTTCTTGTGCAGGGCATAGCGCACCGTGTTGGATTCGGTGGCGCAGGCGCCGCCCAGGGTGTCGTGGCGCCCCACCGTGTCGGCGGTGATGGTCAGCATGACGTTGCCGTCCTGGCTCAGCAGCCGCGAGCCGACGCCCAGATAGACGTTGCCCTGGGCGCGGATGGTGTCGCTGGCCGAATACCGCTCGTGCGGGTCGGCGGCGTTATAGAACAGGGTGTCGGCGGCCTGATTGCCCTCCACATCGACGATGCGGAAGGTCTGGCCCTTGCGGACCTGGTGCAGCCAGTAATCGCCGGCCGGCACGGTGGCGCGATAGACGGCCGTCTCGGCGGCCAGGGAGCTTTGCTTCAACATGGCGCGGACCTCCTAGCCGATCAGGTGGTAGAGACGGTTGTTCTCGAACCCGCGCCGGTTCTCGGGGCGGAAATTCAGGCAGAAATCGTCGTCGGCCACCGGTTCGGCGCGGCGGAACTGATAGGTCACCGGCCGGCGGGGGTAGTCGGCGGCCGGGTCCAGCGGATGCGGGCAGGTATGCATCAGCACCAGCGTATCCATCTCGAAACGCAGGGTGACCGACGAGCCGGCGGGCGAATTGGCCGGGTCGAACACCATGGCGCCGTCGTCGGCGACGCTGACCTTGCTGAACCAGTTGACATTGGCGGCCAGATCGCGACGGCCCAGGCCGTATTTGCCGCCTTCGACCAGAAAGCTGTCGTGGCCGTTCAGGAACCAGTCGTTGCGGCAGGCCTGATAGGTCTGCACGCCCCAGCGCGCCGCCACCATGGCCTTGGTGGTGTTGCCGCACACGGTGTCATGCCAGCCCACCGTATCCTCGACGATCGAGCAGAAGATGCGGCCCATGTCGGAATACAGGCAGTTGCCGCGCGTCAGCTTGAAGGTGTGCTGGCACTTCAGCGTGTCGGGGGCGTTGTACCGCTCCAGCAGGTTGGCCGGGTTATGGAACAGCATGCCCACGTTGGCGCCGCCCTCGGCGTCGATCAGGCGCAGCAAGGTGCCGCGCCGCACGGTGAACGACCAGTGCTTGCCGCCGGGCAAGGTGTCCTCGTACAGAAGCTCGCTCATGGCGAAAATCTCCATCGGTCCGGGTCGTCCCGGAAGGATGCGAAGCCGCTGCGGGGTCGTCCCCGCGGGCCCTATTCGTTGTCGTCGTCGGCCGACAGCACGGCGGCGGGCAGCTTGGCGACCACCTCGCCGCGCACGGCCTTTTCGTCCAGCGGCAGGTTCAGCGTGATGGTGGCGCCATAGGCGCCCGGTTCCTGCGGGTCGTGGCGCACCTTGTCGAAGGCCAGCACGCGGGTGCCCAGGGTGAAGCCTTCCTTTAGGTCATGGGTGACCATGAACACGGTCATCCGCTGCTGGCGCCACAGATCGGTCAGCAACTGGTACATCTGCGCCTTGGTGCCGGGATCGAGCGCGCCGAACGGTTCGTCCAGCAGCAGAATTTTCGGCTTGAGGATCAGCGTCTGGGCGATGGCGAGGCGCTGCTGCATGCCCCCCGACAGCTCGGCCGGATACTTGTCGCGGGCATGGCCCAGCCCCACCGCCTCGATCAACTGCGCCGCTTCGTCGGCCACCCGCCGCCGCGCAGCCCCGAACAGCCGCCCCAGCAGGCGCGAACCGGCCAGTTCGCGACCCAGCATGACGTTTTCCAGCACGGTGAGATGGGGGAACACCGAATAACGCTGGAACACCACGCCGCGATCGGGGCCGGGCTCGGCGGCGATGGGCTGGCCGTCGATCAGGATCTCGCCGCGGGTGGGCTTGTCCTGGGACAGCAGCATGCGCAGAAAGGTGGTTTTGCCGCAGCCCGACGGCCCGACCAGGGCGCAGAACTCGCCCGAGGGGATCTCCAGGTTGACCCGCTCCAGCACCACCTGGTTGGGATATTCCTTCCAGACGTGGCGGACACTGACGTGGCTCATGCCTCCCCCTTCCCCGCCGACAGCCACGGAAAGGCCCGGCGGTTCAACTGCGTCAAGGCGATGTCGCAGGCAAAGGCCAACAGGGTGATCCACACCACGTAGGGCAGGATCACATCCATGGCGAGGTAGCGCCGCACCAGGAAGATGCGATAGCCCAGCCCGTCCTCGGCGGCGATGGCCTCGGCCGAAATCAGGAACAGCCAGGCCGGCCCCAGCGACAGCCGCAACGAATCGATCAGGCGCGGCAGCATCTGCGGCAGCACCACGCGGGTGATGATCTGCCAGGTGGAGGCCCCCAGGGTCTGCGCCTTGATCAGCAATTCGCCCGGCATTTCCTCGACCCGGGCCTGCAGGTCGCGGATCAGGAACGGCGCGATGCCGATGACGATCAGCACCACCTTGGACAATTCGCCCAGGCCGAAGACGATGAACAGGATGGGCAACACCGCCATGGGCGGGATCATGGACAGCACCGCCACCAGCGGCGACAGCCCCGCCCGCACCAGCGGAATCAGGCCGTTGGCGATGCCCCAGACCAGCCCGAGCATGGTGGCGACCGCCAGCCCCATGCCCAGCCGCGCCAGGCTTGACGCGGTGTCGGCCCACAGCAGCACCACGCCGGTGCGGCGGTCGGCGTCGATGGCCACCCGAGTAATGCCATCGGCCAGCGACGTCAGGCTGGGCAGCAGCTTGTCGTTGGGGTTGTCCGCCAGCCGCGCGGCCGAGCCCAGCAGATACAGAGCCAACACGATGACGAACGGCAACGCCCCCAGCAGGAACTTTCCCATCCGCTCCGGTCGGCGGTTGATGATGCGGCCCATGAAGACTTCCTTCGGTCGCTTTCGTTTCCCGCCGCGCCCAGGCCGGGCCCGGGCACGGCGGGTGGGAACAGGGGCCTACAGCTTGCCGTCGGCAGCCATCTGCATGTATTCGGCGTCGAAGCGCATCTTCACGTTCTTGGCGTCGCCCAGCACCTTGCCGCCGGGGAAGGCGATGCCGACCACGTCCTTGCTCTTGGCGCCCTCGCCCAGCAATCCGTGCTCGAACGAGAAGGTGCGGACCAGATCCATGGTCTTGACCAACTCTGCCCCCTTGGCGAAAGCCACCGCCGCCTTGGGGTCGTAGTACATGAAGGTGGTCTTCAACTGGCTGTCATAGCCGGCCAGATCGGTGCCCGACAGCTTGGCCATCTCGGCGCGCGCCGCCTTGCCGGCGTCGTCGGCCTTGCTCATCACCGCCATGGTCTCGAACCACGCGCCGACCAACGCCTTGCCCAGCGCCGGATTGTCCTTCAGCGTCTGGCTGTTGACCACGGTGAGATCGAGGATTTCGCCGGGGATCTTGGACGAGTCGAACACCTCGACCGCGCCCTTGGCGGCCTTGACCTCGGACAGCTGCGGGTTCCAGGTCACCACCGCCGAAACGTCGGCCGAGGCGAAGGCGGCGACGATGTCGGCGTCGGACGTGTTGACCGTTTTGACGTCCTTTTCCTTCAGTTTGACCGAATCCAGCGCGCGCGCCAGCAGGTAGTGCGACACCGACAGCTCGACCAGATTGACCTTTTGCCCCTTGAGATCGGCGACCGACTTGCCCTTCTTCACCACCACGCCGTCGTTGCCGTTGGAATAATCGCCGACGATCAGCGCCGTGGTATCCACCCCACCGGCGGCCGGAATGGTCAGGGTGTCCATGTTGGTGACCACCACGCCGTCGAACTTGCCGGCGGTGTACTGGTTGATGGATTCGACGTAGTCGTTGACCTGCACCAGTTCGATGGAAACGCCGTATTTGTCGGCCCATTTCTTCAGGATGCCCGCCTGCTGGGCATAGGGCCACGGCATCCAGCCGGCGTAGATGGTCCAGGCCAGGCGGAATTCCTTTTTCTGCTCAGCCGCGGCGGGGCCGGCGGCGGAAACCGTGACGGCCAGCGCGCACAGCGCCGTGGCGACCATTTTCTTTACCGAGAGCTTCATCCTGCAACCTCCTTGCACACCGTGGATTCGATATGCCGAGGAGGGAGTCCGGGGACCTGGCCGGGCAAGGCGAGACCTTCAGACGGGACCACGATCCCCCCTCGGTGCACTGCCTCCCGGGCTTTTATCCCGCCGTGTGTCCGGCCGTCCCATGTTGACCGGATTGTCACTCTCGGACCAGCCGCGCCAGTGGCGCCGGAACCCTAGTGACGGCTAACGATCAGCAAACGCTGTGCCAGATGCAAATAGCGGAGTTTTCGCAGCCGGCTTGATTGCGCCGCGCGCAGATGCCTGCGCGGCGGGCAGCCGCCTGCTTGCTTTTTGGGCACAGCCGACATCGGGACTTGCCCACCGCTCCAGCAATGGTTGATCCCTTGAGGACAACGCCGCAAATTGCGTACATTGGTGCCATCTTAAGGGGCATGGACGCCCCGATGCTCGAAGACGACGACAGATCGAAGGGGACGATATGGCGACCGGGGTTTCTTTGGGGGGCACGCTCAGCGGCGTGACGGCAATCGACACGACGCTGTACGGCACCAAGTGGAACACCACCAGCCTGACCTACAGCTTCCCCACCGCCGCCACCGACTTGTCAGACTATTCGGCGCCGTCCGCGATCAATCCGGCGTCGTTCGGGGCGCTGAGCGCCGACCAGATCACCATCTTCACCCAGGCCCTGGCCACGTGGAGTTCGGTCTGCGGCATCACCTTGACCCAAGCCCCGACCGCCAGTTCGGCGGATATGCGGATATACTGGTACACGGCCGACGACAACCCCACCGCCCGCGTTGTGGACTTCCCATCGGCGTTGCCCGAAGCCGGCGACACCACCTATACCTTCGATGCCGCCGCCAGCGTCATCCTCAAGACCATCTGGGACGGTGGCGGCACCGACACCCTGAGCGGCGGTGCCGGCGACGACACCTATGTGATCGACAACGGCGGCGACGTCATCCGCGACTTCACCGTGGCCCAACAGGACAAGATCGTCATCGTCAGCGCCAATTTCGGCAATTTGGGCAACCCCAGCACCCACAGTCTGGCGGCCAGCCAGTTCCGCGCCGGCAGCGGTTTCACCACCACGTCGCAACGCATCCTCTATAATCCGGCGACCGGGTTGCTGACCTACGATTCCAACGGTTCGGCCAGCGGCGGCACCATCGCCAACCTGGCCACCCTGACCACCAAGCCGGTGCTGACGGCCACGGCTTTCTACATCGCCGCGGCCTGATGGCGCCGGCCAACCCGCTGCGGGGTGCCCAATGTCGGTTTCCATAACTTCGTTCGGCGCCGTCGCGGACGGCACAACCGACAACCACGACGCCATCCAGGCGGCGCTGGACTATGCCCAGGCCCATGGCCAGTCGGTGCTGATCCCGCGCGGGACCTTCGCCTATTCCGGCACGCTGACGGCAAACGGCATCACGGTGGCGGGCACCGGCGACGGCTCGGTGCTGAAGGCGCTGGATCCCAATCAGGAAAGTCTGATCCTGACCGGCACGGGCGGCGCGCTGCACGATTTCCAGATGCAGGGCAACAATTCGGCCGGCCGCCTGACCACGTTCGAATCGGGCATGATCTGGGTGCACGACGCCACCGGCTACACCATCCGCGACGTCCACATCAACGGATCGGCCAGCGTCGGCATCGTTTCCGAACACAGCAGCAGCGGCAGCGTTCTCAACAACACCATCGAGAACACTCTGGCCGATTCCATCCACAACGTGAACGGCTCGCACCACGTCACCATCCAGGGGAACCGCATCATGCGGTCCGGCGACGATGGCATTTCGGTGGTCAGCTACGGCGATCTGCCGATCGTCCACGACATCCTGATCCAGGGCAACACGGTGCTGGACAATGTGTGGGGGCGCGGGCTGACGGTGGTGGGGGGCCGGGCCGTCACCATCGCCTCCAACCACGTCGAGGGCGGCAGCGCCGGCGCCGCCGGAATTTATGTGGCCGCTGAAAGCGAATACGGCACGCTGGGGGTAAGCGACGTCACCGTCCGCGACAACACGCTGATCGACGCGGGCGGGGTTTTCTCGGGCCACGGCGCCATCACCGTCTACAATTCTCAGGCCGGCTCGGCCGTCATCACCGGCGTGATCCTGGACCACAACCAGATCGTGGCGCCGCGCGCCGATGGCGTGCTGTTCGTGGGCGGCGGCCGCATTCAGACGTCGGTCACCGCAAACACCGTCTATGGCATCGGCCACACCCTGATCCAGATCGCCGCCGCCGATACGGCGGTCACGCAATCGGGCAACCGTTTGCGCGCCGAGGCGGATTTCGTCACCCCGCTGGTGCCTGCCGGCGGCGGCTTCGGCTCGGGCCGTGGCACCCCGGTCTATCTGCCGTCCTGGATTTCCGATGCCTCCCATCCGGCCTCTGGCCTGGCCTCCACATTCCTTGCGGCCACCAGCACCGCCGCCTCGCTGGTCGGGACCGCCGGCAACGACCAGATCCGCGGCATCGCCGGACAGGCCGACGTGCAGGGCTTGGCCGGCGGCGCCGGTGACGACGTATATGTGGCCGACCTTGCCGGCGACAGAATCATCGAAAGCGCCGGCGCCGGCATCGACACCGTAGTGTCGTCGGCCAGTACCTTCCAATTGGCGGCCAATGTCGAGAACCTGGTCATCGTCGCCACGTCGGCGGCCGCCGGCATCGGCAACGATTCCAACAACATCCTGATCGGCAACGACCTCGCCAACCGGCTGGACGGCGGTCGCGGCCACGATCTGCTGTATGGCGGCGCCGGTGGCGATTCCATGATCGGGGGCGCGGGCAACGACACCTATTACGTGGACAACGCCGCCGATCGGGCGGCCGAGGCCGCCAATGCCGGCACCGACAGCGTCTTCGCCGCCGTCAGCTATACCCTGGCCGCCAACGTGGAAAGGCTGACGCTGACCGGCACCGCCGACATCGCCGCCATCGGCAACAACAACGCCAACAACGTGCTGGTCGGCAATGCCGGCCACAACCGGCTGGACGGCCGCGCTGGCGCCGACATCATGGCCGGCGGCGGCGGCGACGACCTTTATTATGTGGACGACGCCAACGACGCCGTGAAAGAGGCCACCAACGCAGGGGCGGATCGGGTATTCGCCAGCGCCAGCTTCATCCTGCCGGCCAATGTGGAACGGCTGTATTTGACCGGGGCGGCGGCGTTGGACGCCGGCGGCAACGCCATGGACAACGTTCTGGTCGGCAATGCCGCCGCCAACGTGCTGGATGGCGGCCGGGGCCTGGACATCCTGTCGGGCGGCGACGGCGGCGACCGGTTTCGTTATTCGCGCGCCAGCGACGGCGGCGACATCATCCGCGACTTTTCCACCAGTCAGGGGGACAAGATCGCCTTCGTCAGCGCCAATTTCGGCAATCTCAGCCCCGGCGCGCTGTCGCCCACCCTGCTCCGCGCCAGCAGCACCGGCGCCGCCACCAGCACGGCGCAACGGTTCCTGTTCAACACCACCACCGGCGTGCTGACCTACGATGCCAACGGCAGCGGGCAAGGCGGGGCAGTGACCATCGCGACCCTGAACGTCCGTTCTCTCAGCGCGGCGGATATCGCCATCGTGGCGTCATAAATCGGGACAAAAGTGGCAGGAAAGCGCCAAAAAACGATAAGCCGCCAAGTCACCCTGGCGGCTTTCGCTGTTATTCTTGGACATCCTCGATTTCAGGGTTTCAGCTTACACCGCCGGCGCGCCGTATTCAATACCTTCGGGTAGGCCCAACTTTCGTCATGCGTTCACCGCATCGGGGCATGCACCAATGTGCCTTTTCGGCAGGCGCTTTGTTGCCGTATTGTCATAGTGCCTAGCGCTTAGGCGCTAGCCTTTCTTGGACGTTTCCTCCCTAAACTTGAGCCCCGGCTTCGTGCCGGGGCTTTTTTTTGGCTTCGTGCAGCGGTCAATGCGCACAACCGGCCAGCGGTGCACCGGCCGCCACGGAAATCCCTTGAAAGTTGACACCCCCATGCCCGCCGATCATTGATCGGCATAGCCCCACGTCGCCGCACAGCCGCCATATGTTCTAACGCTAAGGGATTGGCCGTACATACGAATATGGTGTCTATGCAGGTGGGCCGAATCGCTTTACGGTCTTTTATTGCCAACGGTTCGACACCCTGACGAAAGGGCTTGGCATTGCGGTCGCTGAAGACATTCCTGGTGGTTCTGGTTCTGGGTGCCGTATTGCCAGGCTTGGTGTTCGGCATCGCCACCAGTTGGTGGCTGGCCAGACAAATGCAGCGCACCGCCGAGCAGGAAGGCCAAGCCATCGCCGCCCAATTGGGCGACAGCGTGGGCGAGCACGTACACCTGGTGTCGTCGGCCATGAAGACCCTGGCGCGTTCGCCGTCGTTGGGAGAGGACGACTTG